>CAYOIG010000269.1:0-10026 GCA_964403915.1 uncultured Myxococcaceae bacterium | reverse complement strand
GGTTGGTGGGGTCGAACGTGAGCTTGAGCGGACGCGCACGCAGGCGGCTCGTGCGAAGGGCCATCGAAACAATGGCGAGGGCCCAGTTCCAGTAGGCGCGAGGCCCCTTCATCGGGGGCGCAATGGCGGCCACCTCGCGGTAGCGCGCGCGCAGGCGCTCGATCCGGCTCTCGATGGCCATTCTCACTTCCTACTGGGTGGCGCCGATGTCGGGGTTGCCCACCGGGTTGACCTGGTAGAAGGCCGTGAAGGTCGCATTCTTCGGGATGATGCGGTTGATGTAGAGATCGACGTACATGCCGACCTGCGCGATGAAGCTCTTCGGCACGTAGACCACGTCGTAGGGGCGCAGCACGGGAACGGGATCCTCGCCCTCGAGGCCACCGTCGAGATCGACGCGGTAGACGTCCCGCCCGCCCGTTTTCGCCCGAATCAGGATCACACTCGAGAGGGCCGCCGTGTCGAGCGCGCCGCCCGCCTGGAACACCGCATCGGCGAGCGTCATGCGGCCGTCGATGTTGATCATGGAGGGGCTCTTCACCTCGCCGCCCACGAAGGCCTTCTGGCTGCCGAAGCCGCGAACGATCACGGTCACGTCGGGCTGCGTGAGGTAGCCGGCGTAGCGCTCGCGCAGCTCTTGCGACACCTCCTCGGGCGTGCGCCCTGCCACCGGCACGTCGCCCACGAGCTGGAGCGAGATGCGGCCGTCGGGCCGTACCGTGACCTCTTCGTTCAGCTCCGCGGTGTAGAAGAGCTTGACGCTGAGCGTGTCGCCACCGCCAATCAGATACTCCCGCGTGGGCTCGAGCAGGACGGGATCGTCCGGGAGCCTGGGAATGTGCATGGCGCAGGCGCTCGTGAGCAGCGTCGTGGCGAGGGCGAAGAGGACGTGGAGTCGGCTCGTAGTCGTCATCCGGGGACCTTTCTCACGGGGCTTCCGCCACGAGGCTCAGGATCGAGCCCGGCGGAAGGGATAGATGCTGGTTGGCGGTACTCTGGCAGGCGAAAGGCTGAGGCCTGATGTCCGAGTTCTTGACGACGGTGTCCGTCAGGCTCGGGCCATTGATGGCATTCGGCTGCGGAGCCGCGAGGATCTCGCAGCTCACGCGCGCCGGAGTGAAGCCCTCGAGAACGACGTCGGTCTCGAGCGGAGACCCGAGCGAACGATTCACGAACAGGGCCGTGAGACGCTTTCCGTCAGCGCTCTTCGAAGCGCGAGCCATGAGTGCCGGAACGGCGCTGCGCGCCTTCACGACGCCGACCTGCTCGGAGGAGAAGGTCGGAGAGCTCACCTGCGTCGTCACGAGACGCGACTCGAAGCGGTCGCGGTAGAGACGGTAGAGGTGATAGGTCGGGCTCGTGACCAGGCCCGAAGCATCCGCCAGGATCAGACTGCCGTAGTACTTGTGGATCGGGTTGGTGAACATCGTGAGCTCGACGTGCGGATCGCCCATGTAGACGTCCAGCACGGAGGCGATGTACAGGGCCGAGGCCTGCGTGCGGGAGTGGTCGACGTAGCTGAGGTGCCGCTTCGGATCGGAGCTCAGACCGATCAGTGTGCCGAACTCGGTGATGGCGAAGGGGGCGCCGGCATTGACGGGCGAGCGCCGGCTCACCTCGTCGGTCACCGTCGCGAGGTTCTCCTTCGTCTGGAGCGCAGCCGCGAACATGGCCCGGTACATCTTCTGGCGGTCGGCCTCGCGCGTGAGGTCGACACCGTCATCGATCACCACCGGGGCATAGCCGTTGTGGAGCGCGAAGAAGTCGGCCTTCGTCGTCAGGTTGTCCAGCATCTCCCGCGTCCAGTTGGGGTTGCTCGCATCGGCAAAGGGGAACACCCCCGTGTCGAGGTGGGCGATGGCCCCGACCTTTGCGTTCGGGATCACCCCCTTGATGGCGCTCGCAAAGGCCGGAAAGTCCTTCGCGTACTGCGCGCCGGGTTTGTAGATCTCCGCGCTGTTCGGCCCCGTGGCCTTCGGTCCGCTCAGGTGGATCTCGTTGCCCACCTCCCAGCAGTCGGGGCGAAGACCGTTCTCGCTGAACCACTTCGCCCAGGCGCCGGCGTCGGCGGCCGTTCCGGTTCCGTAGTTCGCGGTGATGCACGCCCGGGCGCCGATCTGCTTCGCGAGCGCGACGAACTCGGGTGAGCCGAAGTGGACGGTCTCCATCTTCTTGTTGAAGGGGTTGCGCAGCTCGCCGCGCGACGGGCCCACACCCTTGCGCCAGTCGTAGAAGTCCGCCGAGATGCCGCCGGGGAAGCGCAGCAGCGGGATCCCCAGCGGACGCAGCAGCGCGATGACGTCGGCACGGGGGGCCCCGGTGCCGGGCTGGACGAGGCCGCTCGCATCTTCGAACCACTCGATGTGGATCGCAAAGAAGTCGGACGGAAGCTGACGATCGAGGCTACCCGCGCGGATCGTCACCGCGGCGGCGCCGCCGCTCGCACCGGAGGCCGCGGGCGCCGCGCTCGGCGCTCCCTCGAGCTTCACGAAGACGTCGTCCACGAAGGCCTTGCTGCCGGCGGGGCCGAGCACCTGGACGCCGAAGGTCAGCACCGACGCGTCGGCCGGAACCGTGAAGCTGCTCTTGCGCTGGACGAACTCGGGATGGCTCACGTCCGAGGCGAAATCGTTGCCCATCCCCTGCGGCGACCAGAGCACGAGGTTGATGCCTGCGCCCTCGGTCGCGACGCGCGCGCCGAACTCGATCTTCTTGCCGCGGAGGGCCGCCGCATCGAGCACCTGGTAGAGCATGAACGACTGCGTGCCGGTGGAGCCGCCAGCGGCGGGAGCCAGCTCGACCGCACGGCCGCCGGACGCGCCTGCGCGGTCGACGACCTTCGCGCTGCCGTAGGCCGAGCCCTGGCTGCCCCAGCCGGGGGGCGCCGCCGGATTCGGAGCCGCCTCGTCGAAGGCGCCGTTCTTCAGCGTCGTCGACGCGGGGGGCGGAGACAGATCGACCGCGGCGCAGGCCGCCGGCGCGAGCAGGATCGCGAGAACGAGGAGCCAGAGGACGTGGGGGCGCGTCATCGTGCAAGTACCTCCCGGTAGAGATCCCGATACTGGGCCGCGATCACGGGAAGCGTGAACGCAGCCTCGAAACGACGTCTTGCGGCCTCGCCGCGTTCGCGCGCGAGGCCGGGATTGCGGAGAAGTCGAAGGATCGCGGCGGCGAGAGCCTCCGGATCGTCCACGGGGACGAGCTCGGCTTCCTCGGGGCCCACCGCCTCGAGGCAGCCGCCCACCGCCGTGATCGCGATCGGGCGCCGCGCCGCCATGTATTCGAGCAGCGTGATCGGCAGCCCCTCCCAGCGCGAGCTCATCACCGCCACGTCGAACACCGGATGGCAGGCGCGGCTCGGAAGCGAACCCGTGAAGACCAGGACGTCGCCGAGACCGAGCTCGCGGGCGAGTGCGTGCATCTCGGCCTCGATCTCGCCCGTGCCGACCACGGCAAACCGAGCCGCGGGCTCTGCCGCATGCACGAGCGCCGCCGCCCGCAGGAAGGTATCGATGCCCTTCTGGACGTGGAGACGGGAGACGATGCCGACGATCGGCACCGTGCCTGCGAACGGGATGGCCGCGCGCACGCGAGCACTCTCCTCCGGCGTCGGAATGGGCTCGGGAATGCCGTTGTGCAGGAGCGGAACCCTCTCGGGCGCAGCGTAGCCCTCCGCAACGAGTTTTTCGCGGTCGTCGCGCGAGGAGGCAATCACGCGCTCCACGCGCCGGCAAACCCAGCGCTCGGCACGCTTGCGCAGGCCCACGGTCGCGGCGCCGTAGTTTCGATGATGGAAGCCGTGCTGGTGGTAGAGAATCGGCACCCGCAGGCCGAAGAACGTGCGCGCGAGCACACAATAGAAGGTGGCCACGAGACCATGGGCGTGGACCAGGTCTGCGCGCTCGCGTCGCGCGATGCGCGCCACCGCCCGGGCGGGGCCCGGCCGGAAGTTCTTGTCGAAGGGCACGGGATGGACAGGGATTCCGAGCGCGCGCACCCAGTCGACCAGGGGGCCGCCGGCGCGGCAGGCCAGGTGCAGCGTGAGGCCAACGCCTGCGAGGCCCTCCAGCAGGTTCCGCACGTTGACCTGGCCGCCCCCGATGAACGACTTGTCGATCACGTGGAGCACCCTCACGCGGCATCCCTCTCGCGAGAGGGAAAGAACGGCGCTGCGAGCAGGCGCGCGGGGCGTGCGCGGCGTTGCAACAGGCGCCGGGAGCGCCAGAACGCCGGCGCGAGACGAAGCGCGTCGACGTAGCCGGGAAGAGATCCCGGGGCGCGCAGCGCCACGTAGGCGAGGCGCGCGAGCTCGTAGGGGAGCAGCCGCGGCAGGGCGGCCAGTAGATCGGTTGCGCGCTCGCACTTGAGCAGCACGAGAAGGCGGTTGCGCACCGCCAGGCGCTGCTCGCGGGCGCGGCCGCCGCGCCCCTCCACGGCCCGCACGGCGTTGCGTCCCGCTCGCGCGTGCAGCACCACCAGCGAGGGCACGAAGCGGCAGCGCCAGCCCCGGAGCTGCGCTCGCCAGGAGAGATCGAGGTCGTCGTAGTAGGCGAAGAGCCGCTCGTCGAGGGCCGATCCGTCTTCGGCCACGTCGTCCAGCATGGCGCGGCGGTGGAGGGCTGCGGCGCCCGTGCAGCCGAAGACGTCCTCCTCCCGAGCGAAGCCCGCGGCCGGCTGGCCCTGACCGCGATCGAAGACGCGGCGGAGACGGTCGAGGAAGAGTCCGCTCGAGTCCACGCGGCCGTCGGGCAGCAGGATGAGCGGCGCGACGGTACCGACGTCCGGGTCGAGCCCGGCGAGGACCTCCTGCGCGTGCTTCACGAAGTCGGGCGGGAGGGTCGCATCGGGATTCAGCAGCAGCACCCAGGGTGCCCGCGAGCGCGCGAGCGCCTGGTTGTGGCCGCCGCAGAAGCCCGTGTTGTGGCCCGGGCGGAGCAGCGTGCCCGGAAGCCCCCGTGCGAAGGCGCGTTCGACGTGCGCAGGCGTTCCGTCCGCAGAGGCGTTGTCCACCACGACGATCTCGAACTCTCGCGCCGATTGCGCGGCGAGGCTCGCGAGGCAGGCATCGATCACGTCGGCGCTGTTCCAGGTAACGATCTGGATCGAGAGAAAGGGGTCGCTGCTCATGCACACGCCTGCGCCCGGCGCGCGGCCGCAGCCTCCTCGAACGCCGTCTCGAGCCGCCCCATGACCACGCGCGCGTCGTAGTGCGCCACGACGAGATCCCGCGCGCGCTGTGCCCGTGCGCGACGAAGCGAAGCGTCGCCCAGCAGGCGCAGCAGTGCGGCGGCAAAATCTCCCGCTTCGTCCGCACGGTCGCAATGCTCGCCGGGAGTTGCCGCCACGCCCTCGAGACCGATGCCCGTCGAGACGACGGGGACACCGCAGGCGAACGCCTCCAGCACCTTGCCGCGCATTCCGCCACCCGAGCGCAGTGCGTTCGCGAAGACCGTGGCCGCGCGGTAGGCGCCGACCAGATCTTCGACGCGTCCGGCGACCTCCGCCCCGAGACGCTCGAGTGACCGCACGTGCGAGGCCTCGAGACCGGGCCCCACCAGCCGGATGCGAGCCTCGGGGGCACCCGCCCGCACGGCCGGCCAGATCTTCTCCATGAGCCAGAAGACGCCCTCGACGTTCGGATGATGGCCGTAGTTCCCGACGAAGAGAATGCAGGGAGGCGCCGGCGGCGCGTCGCCCGGCGTGAAGGTTCGAGTGTCCACCGCGTGCGGCAGCACCTCCACCTCGCGTCCCGAGAGCTCCGCCATGCGGGTTGCTTCGCCCTCGCTGATGCCGAAGAGGCGGTCGAAGTCACGGAGCACCTCGGCCTCGAAGGCGCGGATTCGCGGGATCTGCAGCGTGATGAAGTGCTGGTAGGCGTCCTTGTGCCGGAAGGACACGCTGCGCAGGCGCTCGATCGTGATCGACATGAGCTCCTGCTCCGCCAGCACCCGCGCGCAGCGCGGGCCGAGCTCGCCGAGCAGCGGCGCGAGGGCGATCAGCTCGAGGTGCGCCACGTCGAGGCCGCGCTCGCGGTCGAGGGCGACGAGCTCGGCCTCGAGCGCCGGACTGCGGTTGTGGCTCACGAAATAGGGCGCGCGCTGCAGGGCCCAGTGCGCCTTGGTGAGCCAGGTGCAGGGCGGTCGGGGGATGACGCGCAGGGTGACGCCGAGCGCCGCGAGCTCGCGAACGGCTGCGTCCTCCTCCTCGGTCCGCCCGTGGGAGTGCGTGAAGACGTGCACCTCGTGGCGCGGCGCGAGATGACGCACCAGCGCGTAGACCCGCGTCGTACCGCCGACGGCACGGCTCCAGACGGGATAGGGGTGCACGATCGCGATCCTCACGCGCCGCGGCCCTCGAGGCTCGAGCTGCCAAAGCCGAGACCGGCGCCGATGCGTGCCAGATCGGCGGGGCCGAGCAGGCCCGAGACGCGTGCGCCCGCTGCGAGCAGCAGGAGGCCGCCGCCGGCGGCGGCCAGACGCAGCCGTTCCGGGCTCGCGAGCACCAGCGCAATCGGGGCTGCGACCGTGATCAGCACCAGCAGGCTGCGCCCGCCGAGCGAGAAGGGCGTGATGCGCCGGTGGTAGATCCAGCCGAGGACCACGGCCGAGAGCCCGGAGGTCACGAGCAGGGCGGTGGCGGCGCCGAGGATGCCGAGCTCCGGCACGAGCACGAGATTGAGCGCGAGATTCACGGCGACCGCGCCCACGGTGAGCCCGAGCATCTCGTTCTGCAGATGCGCGGCCTGCATGGCCTGGCCGAGGGCACCGTTGACGCCGTGGAGCGGAAGGATCGCTGCCAGCAACGAGAGCGTCGGGACGGCCGCGAGAAAGCTCGGGCCGTAGAGCAGGCGCACGAGGAAGGGCCCGGTGGCGATCAGCACCAGCGCCACCACGACGCCCTCCACCGTGAGCAGCTTCGAGGTGAGCATCGTGGCTTCGTGATAGTCGCTTCGCGCCTTGCCGAAGGCTGCGGAGAGGCGCGGGTAGACCGCAGCCATTACGCTGTTCGGGGCCAGCAGCGTGAGGGCATAGAGCGTGGTGGCGACGCCATAGAGCCCGGTCTCGCTCTCGCTGCGCAGCGCGCCCACCACCAGCACGTCCTGGCGGAAGTAGACGATGCCGAGGGTGAAGATCGCGGCGAAGGGCAGTAGCGCCCGGGCGAACTCCACGACACCGCCGTCGGGTCGGCCAAAGGTGTGCCGGGCGCCCGTGCCCACGACGAGACCCTGGCCGAGGCCGAACGCCACGAGCCGCGCCAGCGTGAGGCCCGCACACAGCCCCGCGAGCCCGCCGCCCAGGAAGAGCACTGCGGCGGCCGCCGCCAGCTTCACGGCGCCTTCGACGAGCGCCACGAGCGTGATGCGCGGGTGCTGGTGCACGCCCATGAACAGGCCTTCCTGCGCCGAGATGAAGGCCGAGGGCAGAATCGAGGCGCCGAGCAGCAGGGCGGGCTGCCAGAGGTCGGCGGCGAGGACGATCCGCGCGTAGAGCAGGAAGAGCAGCGTGGCGAGAAGACCGCTCGCGAGCCCTACGCGGTTGGCGCGACGAAGCAGCGCCGCGCGCTCGTCCGGATGTGCAGCCACGTCGCGCGTCACGAGCAAACCGAGGCCGCCCCCTGCGAGTGCCTGCGCCACGAGCAGCAGCGCAACCAGCTCGACGTACTGACCGAGGACGTGGCTGCCGAGCAGGCGCGCCACACCGACGTTGATGCCGAACGAGAAGAACGGCACCGCGAGCCGTGCGGCCAGCATGGCGAGGCTGTTGGCGATGAGCGACGACACGGCTCAGCCCCTGGCCCGCGCCGGCTGCGCCTCGATCACGAGGCGCTCCCCGCGCTGCGTCCGCTCGATCCAGCGCACGAGCGGAAGCAGGGCGATCCGGCTGGCTTCGATGACGCTGCGGCGAAGGCCCTGCGGCGGCTCCCAGTCCGGTGCACCCGTCGGCGCAGGCGGCGGAAGGTCCGCTAGACCGAAGGAAGGCGTCGCCCCGAGGGCGCGAAGGGTTCGCAGTGTCCGCAATACCGCTCGCAGGCTCCAGAGGGGCTCGACCAGGGTCTCGGTGCGGAGCACCTCGAAGCCTGCTGCCTCCACGGTCGCGCGAAGCGTTCGCGGCTCGAAGTGATGCACGTGCTGCTCGGGCCGCAGGTCCTTCCAGCGCGGGCCCTCGGTCTGCGCGGCGAGCGATGCGAAGTTGGGCACCTCGACCAGGAGCAGCCGGCCCACGCGCGGCGCCACCTCGCGGGCCAGGAAGGTGGTCGGGTCGTGGACGTGCTCGAGGACGTGATGCAGCGTGACGACGTCGTAGCGCTTCTCCGCAGGCAACGCGTCGAGGGAGCCCATGACCGCGATGCCGAGACGCCGGCTCGCTTCGCGGCGGGCGAAGGCCGCCAGCTCGACGCCTGCGATCTCCCAGCCCCGCGCCTTCGCGTGGGCGAGGAAGGTGCCGACGGCGCAGCCCACGTCGAGCACGCTGCCTCGCAGACCGCGCGCCTCGAGGCCGCCGAGCTCGTGCTCGAAGCGCTCGGCATCGAAGGCACGGGCGAAGGGCGAGTCGAAGTCGTAGCCCGTGCCGCCCTCGACGAAGTAGTCCTCGGCGTACTCGAAGGCCGGCACGCGTGCGCTCGCGACGAGATCGCATGTCTGGCAGCGCGACAGCAAGCCGCCCCAGAGCTCGCGGCGGCGCTCGTGACTGCATCCTGACTTCACGGCGGAGCTCGCGGCGCTCACGCTGCCCGCTCCGCGTGCTGGGCGGCGAGGCGCCGCTCGCGATTCGCCTGCAGCGCACCAAAGAGCAGACCCACGTTGAGCCACACCATCGAGCGCAAGGGTTCGAGGCGGTGGCTGAAGTCGGCGAGTTGCGAGACGAGGAGGCCGACCAGCCCGGCGACGATGGCGGCCACCAGCCACTGCAGCATGGGGTCGTGCATGCGCGGCAGATGGTGGAATCCCATCAGCAGGATCGACGCGAACAGGCCGAGCCAGAGCAGGAGCGCCGGCACCCCCGCCTCCGCCGCCTCGAGCAGATAGAGATTGTGAGCGGGTGCAGGGAAGTAGGATTTCACGCCCTTGGGGTCGAAGGGCTCCATGGTCTCGACGAAGTTGTTGAGCCCGGCGCCGAAGAACGGATTGGATCCCGTCATGCGCAGCGCGATGCTGTTGAGGTCGAAACGGACCTTCACGTTGCCCGCCTCGCTCCGCGTCATGCGCTCGTAGACACGGGGCCCGAAGAGGGCGGCGAGCACGAGGCCGATAGCGAGCCAGACCGTGACGATGGCCCGGATCCGCCGCGCATCGACGAGACGACAGCGCAGCGCCAGCACGCCGAGCACGGCGATCGCGGCGAGGTTGGAGATCCAGGCGCCGCGTGAAAGCGTGAGCACCAGACCGACGGTGCCGAGCACGAGCGCGACGGCGCAGAGCGTACGCAGGGCGAGGCCGCGTCCGATCGTGAGCCCGGCGGTGACGATCGGAAGTGTGATGACGAGCGAGGTCGCATACACGATCGGATGCGCGAAGAGCCCGGCGGGGCGCAGTCGCGTGGCCCCGGTCCGGAGCACCTCGTGGAGCAGCTCCGCATTTCCACCCAGCCAGCCCGAGCCGATCGGGCGTCCCGTCACGCCCTGTGCGACGGCGAAGCCGCTATGCACGACCATCTGCAGCGCGATCAGCGCAAAGACCCAGCCCGCGAGCTCGCGGCGGAACAGAGCGGCCACGATCCAGGCGATCAGAAAGGCGTGCGCGGTACTGGCGACCTCGAAGAAGGCGAGAGTGCGGTCGGGAGAGAGCAGCGCCGACACGACGTACTGCGCGAGCAGCAGCCCCATCCACGCCAGCACACGGCCCGGGATCGCATTCTCCACGCGACCGAGCAGCACGCCGACGCCGACGACCGCGACCAGCAGGTAGAGGCAGACGTCTGCCGCCGAGACGCGCAGACCGGGCCAGCCTCCCGTGTGCTCCTGGTAGCCGAGATAGGCGTCGACCGGGATCGCGAGCAGGGCGATGAAGAGCAGCAGCAGGCTGTCGCC
>CAYOIG010000268.1:0-11680 GCA_964403915.1 uncultured Myxococcaceae bacterium | reverse complement strand
CGCATGCCGGCACGGCCGGCGCCGACGAGGTTCGCGCGGGTGTCGTCCACCAGCACGCAGCGCTCCGCCTCGACGCCGAGCCGCTGCGTCACGGCGTGGTAGGCGTGGGGATCGGGTTTGGGACGAAGAGAGAGGTCTTCGAGGGTGAGGACGGCCTCGAACGCCCCGTCGAGCTCGAGCAGCCGCAGCACCTGGCGCGCATGGTGCCGCGGCGCGTTCGTGAACACGGCCTTGCGTCCCGGGAGCCGCCCCAGCAAGGCCCGCAGGGGGGGAGCCGGCGCGAGGAGATCCGAGAGATCCACGTGGTGAACGCTGGCGAGGTAGTCCGCCGCGTCGACCTCGTAACGCGCCTCGAGACCACGGAGCGTGGTGCCGTGGGCGTCGCGCAGGGCGCGCCGCAGGGCGTCCACCTCGGCCGCCGGGATCCCGATCTTCTCGCGCAGATAGGCATTGATGCGGGCGTCGACGCGGGCCAGCACGCCGTTGCCGCGCGGATAGAGCGTCTCGTCGAGATCGAGGAGGAGCACCTGCATCGCGCGCCCGAGGGTAGCGGGTGCCCGCGCCGGGTCCCGGATCAGCAGCAGCGCGGTCGGCGCGCAGCCTCCTCTTCGAGTGCGCGCCGGCCGGCAGCGGTCGCGACCGGCGGCGCCGTGGCGAGTCCCGTGTAGCCGCGCGCAAAATCGCGAAGGGCACGCGCGGCGCCGCGCAGGGAGCGCAGGAAACGCTGCGCACGGCGCTTCATGCGCCCACCCTCTCCGCCGCGGCCGGGCTCGCGCCGCCCCGAAGCGTCCGCAGCCAGACGCGTGCCGCGTCCGCCACCACGATCACCACCAGCAACATGAACAGGCCCGTCACGAAGGCATTCATGCGGGCATTGAAGGCGATCGCCTCGGTGGCGAGCCGGCTGGCCTCGGGGATCGCACCCGACGCGATCTGACCCGCGAGGTGCCCTGCCTGCGCGAGGAAGCCCACGCGACGGTCCGGGCTCCAGATCTTCTCGAAGCCCGCGGTCATGGTGACGCAGAGCAGCCACACGAGGGGCAGCAGGGTACAGAACGCGAAGCGCGGCCGGGCAGACTTCACGAAGAGCGTGGTCACGGCCGCGAGCGCCGTCGTGGCGAGAAGCTGATTCGCGATGCCGAAGAGGGGCCAGAGCGAGTTGATGCCGCCCAGCGGATCGATCACGCCCTGGTAGAGGAAGTATCCCCAGCCCGCGACGATGAGCGCCGACGCCAGCACGTTGGCGGGCAGCGATCCGGTGCGCCCGAGCGGCGCCCACAGATTGCCGAGCATGTCCTGCAGCATGAAGCGGCCCACGCGCGTTCCGGCGTCGAGGGTCGTGAGGATGAAGAGAGCCTCGAACATGATCGCGAAGTGGTACCAGAGCGCCTTCAGCGTCTCGCCGCCGAGGGCGCGCGAGAAGATCTCGGCCATGCCGACCGCAAGGCTCGGCGCGCCGCCCGTGCGCGAGAGCAGCGTCGATTCGCCGACCTGCTGCGTCAGCAGCTGGAAGTGCGCCGGATCGAAGGCGAAGCCCCAGCCCTGGATCGTGGACGCCACCTGCTCGAGGCTGGTTCCGATCACCGCCGGGGGCGAGTTGATGGCGAAGTAGGTGCCCGGCTCCATCACCGCCGCCGAGACCAGCGCCATGATCGCGACGAACGACTCCATCAGCATCGCGCCGTAGCCGATGAAGCGCGCGTCGGTCTCACGCGAGAGCAGCTTCGGGGTCGTGCCGCTCGCAATCAGCGCATGGAAGCCCGAGATCGAGCCGCAGGCGATGGTGATGAAGCAGAACGGGAAGAGCGCGCCCGCGAAGACCGGGCCGCTGCCGTCGATGAAGCGCGTCAGCGCCGGCAGGAGCACCGGCGGCCGCACCCAGACGAGGCCCATTGCCAGGAGCAGCACGGTGCCGATCTTGATGAAGGCCGAGAGGTAATCGCGCGGCGCCAGCAGCAGCCAGACCGGCAGCACGCTCGCGACGAAGCCATAGGCGATGATCGAGAGCGCGAGCGTGCGCTTGTCGAGATCGAAGAAGACCCGCAGCGTCTCGCTCTGGTCCACGAAGCGCCCGCCCACCACGGCGAGCAGCACCAGGGCCACGCCCATGAGGCTCGCCTCGAGCACCCGTCCGGGCCGGATCCTCACCATGTAGAGGCCCATCAGCAGCGCGATCGGGATCGTCGCGGCCACCGTCGACGTGCCCCACGGGCTGCCGAACATCGCGTTCACCACCACCAGGCCGAGCACGCCGATCAGGATGATCATGATCGCGAGCACGCCGACCAGCGCCGCCGCGCCACCCACGGGCCCGATCTCGTCGCGCACGATCTGCCCGAGGCTCTTGCCGCCGCGGCGCATGGAGCCCACGAGCACCGTGAAATCCTGCACGGCGCCGCCCAGCACCACGCCGACGAGGATGTAGAGCGTGCCCGGCAGATAGCCGAACTGCGCGGCGAGGATCGGCCCCACCAGCGGCCCCGGCCCCGCGATCGCCGCGAAGTGGTGGCCGAAAAGCACCCAGCGGTTCGTCGGCACGAAGTCCTTGCCGTCGTTCAGGCGATGCGCGGGCGTCGGCCGCGAATCGTCGAGCGCGAACGCCTTCGCGGCGAGCAGCGCCGAGTAGAAGCGATAGCCGACTGCGTAGACGCAGAGCGCAGCCACCAGGAACCACGCGCTCGAGAGGCTCTCGCCGCGGGCCATCGCGAGCACGCCGAGAGCGGCCGCACCGGAAAGTGCGACGGCGCTCCAGCCCAGGATGGAGAGCGGCTTCATGCGACTCCCGGCACGTCGGGGCCGCAGTCTAGCGCCCCGGCGGCGCCGCGGAGCGCCGTGGAGAGAGAGGGAGAGAAGTGGAGCGGCGCCACAATCTATGGGTGGCGCTCCTGTAGACAGGATTCTTTGTCCTGACGCCCCGGGGCAAATGCCCTGTTCCCGGTACTTGGACCCGTGGTCGCCGCTCCGACGGGAAGCATGCACCCTCGCCGCCCGGAGATCAAGAAAATTCGAAGGGGACGCAGAGACGGACGTCGCCGAGACCGCCGTGGTTCGCGTTCTCCCGGCCGGTCGAGCGACGCGCTGCCGAGCCGGCCTCCGGAAGGACGGGCTGGCCGCAAGGCACCGGCAACGCTACGAGAGGCGCTGCATGGGTGGCTACCGCGAGCTCGATGCCAACGCCATCGTCGACACCCTCACCGCCCTCGAGCGGCGCGTCGGCGAGCGCTTCGCCGGCTCCGGCCTGCGTCGCGTCGCCGCAGATCTGCTCGCCGTCGCGCAGGCGACCGCAGCGCGCATCGAGGAGCTGCAGCGCCCGAACCGGCCGCTGCGACTCGCCGTCGCGGGTCTGATCCTCATCCTCCTCTCGATCGTGACGGTCGCGCTCGCGAACCTGCGCTGGCCCGATCGCTTCGAGGGGGTGCAGCAGTTCGTGCAGGTGCTCGAGTCGGCCATCAACGACGTCGTCTTCGTGGGCATCGCGATCGCCTTCCTCGTCACCCTCGAGCGGCGCCTGAAGCGGCGGCGCGCGCTGCGCTCGATTCACGAGCTGCGCAGCATCGCCCACGTGGTGGACATGCATCAGCTCACGAAGGATCCTGAGCAGTTCGCGGCCGAGCGCCTCGATACGCCGTCCTCGCCGGAGCGAGCCCTCTCGCGCTTCGAGCTCTCGCGCTATCTCGATTACTGCAGCGAGACGCTCTCGCTGACGAGCAAGGTTGCAGCGCTCTGGGCCCAGCGTTTCGACGACTCGGTCGTCCTCGCCGCGGTGAACGAGGTCGAGGCCCTCACCACCGGGCTCTCGGGCAAGATCTGGCAGAAGATCATGATCCTCGGCGCGAGAGGGCCCGCGGACTCCGGGATCAGATGAAGGGCCGGCGGTCGAGTACGAGCCGCAGCGGTCGCGGCGTGCGGATGCGCCCGGGGCAGGCGGCCTGCAGCTCGGCGAGAGCGCACACGGCGCCGAATAGCGCGTGCAGATCGCCCGGGCCGTCGTCGCGCGCGAGGTCGAGCGACAGCAGGAAGCGCACGTAGCGCCCTGCGAAGGCGTCGAGCGCGCGCTGCGTCTCGGCGAAGCGATGGGGTGTCTGCCGCCGTGCGCGGTTGAGGCAGTAGACCCAGTCGATCTCGGCGAAGCCGACGAAGCGTGCGAGCGGAAAGAGATCCTGCGCCAGCACCGCGAGGCAGGTGTCGATCAGGGCCTCCGGATGGGGCAGCGGGCGCCGCGCGTACTCGAAGTTGAACAAATAGTGGAAGGTGCCCGCGAGGTGCGGAAACAGCGTTGCGGCTCCGGCCGGCAGCGGCTCGACGGCCCCGCGGCGCCAGCAACCGGTGGCAGGGTCGCACTCGCGCGAGAGCCAGGCGAAGTAGCGCTCTTCCCATTGGGCATCGATCGCGCCCGCGAGCGCCAGAGCGGCGTACAGCCCGGCGCCACGGTGCGATGCGAGCCAGGGGTTCTCGCGCCAGGCGAGTGCTTCGAGAAAGGGAGCGACCGCCTCGGGCTGCGCGAGATGTGCGAGCCCGTGGAGAGGCCGCACGGGCCGCGCATCGAAGAGCTCGAGCGCCGCGACACAGTGCGCCGTGGTGTGGATCTCGTGGTGCGTCGCCTCGCGGAACAGGCCGTCGGCCGGATCCTGGAGGCCCTGCAGCGTGGCGACCCACGCTGCACGCTCTGCGGCGTCGGAAGGAAGACGACCGATGCTGTAGAGGAGATTCGCGGCATCGGCGCAGCCGTAGGGATTGATGCCGTCATCGCGCGCCCCGGCAGCATCCTGTCTCAGCCAGCGGCGATGGCTGCCGGGCGGGCCGAGCGCGTGCAGCGCGATTGCACGCTCCACCGCCCCGATCCATTCGGTGAGGTCGATCCCCTCGCCGCCACGCCCGCTGTCCGGGCTCATGGCTGCACCAGCAGGCGCACGAAGAGCCAGGCGCTGATGCCGAGCCCGATCGCGACCACGAGCCGCCGCACGACGACCTGACCGAGCCGCTGCGCGAGGCCTGCCCCCGTGTAGCCGCCCGCGATGCCGCCGACGATCATGAAGCTGGCGATCGACCACTCGACTCGGCCAGCCAGCGTGAAGGTGAGCGCCGCGAGGCCGTTGATGCAGACGGCCGCAAGGTTCTTGAGGCCGTTCATCCGGTGGATGTTCGTGAGGCCGAGCAGGCCGAGCGAGGCGAGCATGAGGATGCCGATGCCCGCGCCGAAGAAGCCTCCGTAGAGCGCCACCAGGAGCTGGAAGCCGGCCATCGCAGCGAGCCGCGAGGCCCCGCGCTCCTCGACCGCGCTTCGCAGAGGCGTCCGGCGCGACCAGCGCCGCAGGGGCTCCTGCGCCATGAAGAGCAGGGTCGCGCCGAGCACCAGCAGCGGCGCGAGCTTCGCGAAGAGGGCGTCTCCGGCGCGGTTGGCCGCCAGCGCGCCGATCGTGCCGCCGACGAGGCTCGGCAGCGCCATCGCGAGCAGCAGCCTCCCCTCGCCCCGCACCTCGCCGCGGTAGCCCCAGAAGGCGCTGAGCGAGCCCGGCACGAGCGCAACGGTGCTGGTGGCATTGGCCGTGACGGCCGGAAGACCCGCCGAGAGAAGCGCCGGAAACGTGATCAGCGTTCCGCCGCCGGCGATCGAGTTCACCACACCGGCCAGGAAGGCGGCCCCGAACAGCAACACGTCGCCCCACACGATCGACTCCCTCGAACCGGGGCGAAGGGGCCCACGGACCCGCGCGAGCGCCATCTGTAGCAGTCCCACCGGCCGCAGTCCCGGGGCCGCAGGCGGGCGCCTCAGCCACCCGAGAGGGCCTGCAGGACGTGGATCTCGTCGGAGTCCGTGAGCGGAACGTCGAGCCGCCGAACGGCAATTCGATTCACGAAGATCCGCATGTGGGGACGCACGCGATCCTGCTCGTCGATCATTCGGAAGCGGATCCCTGGAAAGCGTCGATCGAGGTCGAGCAGCAGCGCGGCGAGACTGGGACCCTCCGCCTCGACGTGCGCGCGCTGCCCCGTATAGGAGAGCAGCGGCGTCGGAATGTGAACCGTCACGGCGCGCGGTCTGCGGCCTCGAGCGCGTAGATCTCGGGCAGATGCTTCGCGATGCAGGTCCACTGCGCGCCCTCGTCCGTGCTCGCCCACACCTCGCCGCTGGTGGTTCCGAAGTAGAGGCCCGCGGGATCGTGCGCGTCTGCGGTCATTGCCTGACGCTTCACGGTGTACCACGCCCGCTGCGCCGGCAGCCCGCGGTCGAGGCGCTGCCACGTCTGCCCCTCGTTCCGCGTGACGTAGACCGCGGGCCGGCCACCCGGGCTCGTTCGCGGCCAGACGTCGGTGCCGTCCATCGGGAAGACCCAGAGCGTTTTCGGATCGCGCGGGTGCAGCACGACCGGAAAGCCGATGTCGCCGACGTCTTTCGGCATGTTCTCGCCGATCCGCACCCAGCGTCCCTCGCTGCGCTGCATGCGATAGATCCCGCAGTGGTTCTGCTGGTAGAGAACGTCCGGCGCCAGTGGGTGCAGGCGCACGCAGTGCGGATCCTGCCCGACCTCTGGAAACGGATCGGGCAGGAAGTCCACGCGGCATCCCGCGTTGAGAGGTCGCCAGTCGGCGCCCCCGTCGACGCTCTCGAACACCCCGCCGCAGGCGCCGGACATCGCGATGTAGAGATGCCGCGGATCGCGCGGGTCGAGCGTGATCGAGTGCAGGATCGGGCCATCGGGCGTCCCGGCACCCTCCTGCCGGGTCCACTCCGCGTTGCGCGGGTGATCGTTGAAGCCCGCAACGGGCGACCAGCCATCGCCGCCGTCCTCGGAGCGGAACAGGCCTTCGGGAGAAGTGCCGGCCCACCACACGCCCGGCTCGCTCGCATGGCCCGGCTCGAGCCAGAAGACGTGGCTCACGGCGCGCCCAACTTCGCCGTCTCGCGCCTTGCGAAAGCCCGGCGGCCGCGATGCCTCCTTCCAGCTCTCGCCACCATCCATGGAGCGGAGCAGCGTCGGCCCGAGGTGGCCGGTGCGTGCGGCCATCAGCAGCGTGTGGCGATCGCGCGGGTCGAGCACCAGATGGCTCACGATGTGGCCGAGGAAGACCGGCCCCCGCAGCTCCCAGCGCGCACGCGAAGCATCCGTATCGAGAAAGAAGGCCCCCTTTCGGGTCGAGACGAGGAGCGTGAGAGCAGCGGAGGCGGGCGCTCTGCGGCCTGCGGCGAGGCTCGTGTCGTGGGACATGACGAAGCCCTCCTGCCCCCTCGCACCGCATTCTCTTCGAGGCGCACGCCGCCGCGCAAGCCCTGTGCTCGGAACGCCTCAGTGCGCCCGGACTGGCCCGGAGCGAAATGGAGCGCGATGCTGGCGCCATTCGTCACGAAGGAGAACGTCATGTCGGAGCATCGCGCGACGCTGAGCTGGAGCCGCGGTCCGGCCGCCTTCACCTACGAAACCTATTCCCGCGACCACGTCTGGCGCTTCCCGGGCGGCGTGGAGGTGCCCGCCTCTTCGGCGCCGGCCTATCTCGGCAACCCCGACCGCGTCGATCCCGAAGCCGCGCTCGTCGCCGCCCTCTCGAGCTGTCACATGCTCACCTTCCTCGCGATCGCGGCGCGCAAGCGCATGGTCGTCGAGTCCTATACCGACGAGGCCTCGGGATTTCTCGAGAAGAACGAGGACGGCCGGCTGGCGGTGACGCGCGTGGTGCTGCGCCCGAAGGTGATCTTCGGCGCAGGCGAAGCGGTCTCGCAGGAGCAGCTCGCGCGCCTGCACCACCAGGCGCACGAGGGCTGCTTCATCGCCAACTCGGTGAGGACGGCGGTCACGGTCGAGCCGGCGTAGATGGCAGCCCTTCGCTCCTTCTCCGGCTGCAACGACGTGCGATGAAGGAGGACGTTCTCCGCGGGGTGGCCGAGGCCTTCGAGATCCCGGGGCGCTGGCACTCGTCGGCACGCTTCGGCAGCGGCCACATCAACGACACCTTCCTCGCGCTCTTCGAAGAGGGCGGTCAGCGTACGCGCTGGGTGCAGCAACGCATCAACCACAGCGTCTTCCGCGAGCCCGGGCGCGTGATGGAGAACGTCGTGCGGGTGACGCAGCACCAGCAGCGCGTGCTGCTCCGCGAGGGGGCCGCCGATGCCGAACGCCGGGCGCTGCGACTGGTTGCCGCGCGCGGCGGGGGCTTCGGCTTCGTCGATCCGGACGGCGGACACTGGCGCACCTGGCATTTCATCGACGGCGCGTGCAGCCAGGACGTGATTCGCTCCCCGGCCGACGCTCGCGTGGCGGCTGCGGCCTTCGGCGGTTTCCAGGGCCAGCTCGCCGATCTCCCGGGGCCGCGGCTGCACGAGACGATTTCGCGCTTCCACGATGCGCGGGCGCGCTTCGAGGCGCTCGTCGAGGCGGCCCGCGCCGATGCGCGCGGCCGGCTGCGCGAGTGCCGCGCCGAGCTCGATTTCGTGCTCGCCCGCGAAGGCGTGGTAGATCGCCTGCTCGCGCTGCACGCAAAGGGTCTCCTCCCGGAGCGGATCACGCACAACGACACCAAGCTGAACAACGTGCTGCTCGACGACCGCACGGGCGAGGCCCTGTGCGTGATCGATCTCGACACCGTGATGCCCGGCCTCGCTCTCTACGACTTCGGCGACCTCGTCCGCACCGCAACCAGCCCAACGGCCGAGGACGAGCGTGATCTCTCCCGGGTCGCGCTCCGCCCCGAGATGTTCGCCGCCCTGGTCGAGGGCTATCTCGACGGCGCCCGGTTCCTGCTGCCGGCCGAGCGAGAAGAGCTGGCGTTCTCGGGGCTGCTGATGACGCTCGTCGTCGGCATGCGCTTCCTGACCGACCATCTGCGCGGCGACGTCTACTTCCGCGTCCATCGCCCCGGGCACAATCTCGACCGCTGCCGCACGCAGCTCCGGCTCGTCGCGAGCATGGAGAGCCAGCGTGCGCGCATGGAGGCCATCGTCGCCGCGGCGCCGGCATGCGGCGACGTCAGCCGCGCGTGACGAGATCCTTGAAGACCATGCCATCGCGCATCACGAGATGGACGTTCCGCGAGTCCTGGAGCACGGAGACGTCGTCGACCGGCTGGCCGTCCACGAGGACGAGGTCGGCTCGCTTGCCCTCCTCGATGCTGCCGATCTCGTCCTCCATGCCGAACAGGCGCGCGTTCGTCCGCGTGGCCGAGAGAATCGCACCGTGCGCGCCCAGCACCTGCGCCTTGAGGCCGAACTCCAGGGCCTTGAAGGGCTGCATCGCGCCGAGCACGTCCGAGCCGGAGCAGATCTCGAGGCCGGCGGCCTGCGCCACCTTCAGCGATTCGAGGCCCCCCGCCTTCGCGCGGTCGATCTTCTCGACCATCCTGCTCGGGATCCCCTGCGCGGCGCCGTGGGCGCTGATCAGCGTGTAGGTCGTGAGCGTCGGTACGAAGAAGGCCCCCGCCTGCCGCATGGCCCCGGCCGACTCCTCGTCGAGGAAGTTCGCATGCTCGATGCTGCGAACGCCCGCACGCAGGGCGCTCATGATCCCCTTCGGTGTGTAGACGTGGGCGAGCGTCTTCTTGCCCACCGTCGTGGCCTCGTAGCAGGCTGCGGCCATCTCTTCGATCGTGAACTGCGTGTGCTCCAGCTCATCGGTCGGTGACATGCAGCCGCCGCCCGCCATCAGCTTGATGCCGTGGGCACCCATGCGCAGCATCTCGCGTGCCGCGCGGCGCATGGCATCGGGCGAGTCGCAGATGCGCGGCGTCGCAACGAGGCCGTAGAGGCCCTCCGCGGGCGTGTGCTCGTGGTGCGGCTCTCGCCAGTCGCCGTGGCCTCCCGTCTGCGAGAGACAGGCGCCCGTGAACAGGATCCGCGGCCCTTTCACCAGTCCCCGCTCCGTGGCCTGGGCGAAGCCCCAGTCGATGCCGAAGGCGTCGCGAACCGTCGTGAAGCCGGCCTGGAGCGTCTGCTCCAGAACGTCCTTGATGCGAAGCGCGACGGTCGCCGCAGACTCACGCCGCATCTTCCCGAAATCGGTCTCGATGATGGCCGCGTGCACGTGGGCATCGGTGAGGCCAGCCAGGAGCGTACGGCCGCCGCAGTCGACGACGCGGGCGTCGCGCGGGAGCGCGGGCTCGCCGCTCTTCGTGACGGACACGATGCGCTCGCCCTCGACGATCACCGTGGAGCGCGGCGCGGGGTCGGCCCCCGTGCAGTCGAGGAGCGTGCAGCTGCGAAAGACGATGGCGGTCATGGTGCCTCCCCGAGCGGGTATACCACGCGGCGCCGCGACGCTGCTCAGGCGTCGGCTTTGGTGCTGGAGTAGCGTCCGTCCTCGTGACGCGGCGCCGCGCGGTCGAGATCTGGCTCGCCCTCCTGCTCGGGCTCACCGCCCTCGACTGGGGCCTGCACCGGGGCTGGCGCGACGCTCCCGGCTGGGAGCTGGAGATGATCGCCCGGAGTCTCGCGGACGGCCGCGGCTTCGGCTTTCCGGCGGAGGACCGCTGGCTCTTCGCGCCCGAGAGTGGCGATGCGGTGTATCCGACCGCATGGCGCGAGCCGCTCGCTCCGGCCTTCATCGCGGCTGCCTTCGCGACGCTCGGGCCGGATCGGGGCCGCGAGCTCGTCGCTGCGACGCAGGCCCTGCTGCTCGTGCTCACGGCGTGCGCCGTGGCATGGCTCGGCGCGAGAGTCTTCGACCTGGAGACGGGCCTTCTGGCCGGCGCCGCGCTCTGGATGCTCCCCGCCGTGCGCGCCAACGCGCGGGGAAACCTCGACAACGCCGTACCCGCCGCGCTCCTGATCTGCCTGACAGCGCTCGCCGTTCTGCGCACGGCAGAGCGTCCCACGCTGCGCCGCGGTCTCGGCCTCGGCGCGCTTCTCGGCGTGGGCGCGCTCGTGCACGCAGCCACGCTGCTCTTCACGCCGCTCGCCGCGCTCCATGTCGTGCGCAGCAGGGGCGCTGCGCCAGCCGCCCGCCGCTGGCAGGCCGCCGCCGCCCTGCTCCTCAGCGCCGTGCTCGTCCTCACGCCCTGGACGCTTCGCAACTGGAGCGTCTTCGGCCGCCTCGTTCCCGTGCGCAACGGTCTCGGCCAGAATGCCTACCTCGGCCACCCAACGCTGGCGGAGACCTTCCTTCCGGACTTCCGCGCCTGCGAGGCGGGTGAGGGGCCCCCCTGGCGCACGCAGAGCGCGTTCGCGTCGATCGTGCGCTCCAGGGCGCCGAAGGACCGCGTGGCCCTCTACGATCGTCAGGTCGTCTGCATGGAGGCAAGTGCGCCGCCCGGCTACGGGCAGATGCTCGAGGCCGAGCGGGATGCGCTCTACGCGCGCGGCGCGCTCGCATTCGTGGCGCAGCATCCGGGCGTCGCGGCCGGCCTCTGGGCGCGCCGGCTCGTGCTCTTCCTGTTTCCGGAATACGACCCATGGCAGGCCGCGGTGGGCGCCCTCGCGCTCGTGGGCGTCGCGATCTCGCTGCACCGGCGCGACGCGCGGCTGCCGGCCCTGCTCGCGGCGGCGTACGCCCTGCCCTACCTCGCGTGCTCGATCTTCTACTACCGCTACCGCTACCCGATCGAGCCCCTGCTCGTGCTCTTCGCGAGCCAAGGCGTACTCGCCGGGCTGAGGCTCAGTATTCGATCGTTGCCCCCAGCGTCCCTGCCTCGTTCCGCGTCACCGTGAAGCGCGTGAAGCAGGCCATGCAGTAGACGCGGTCACCCGGCCGCAGCT
>CAYOIG010000267.1:0-4805 GCA_964403915.1 uncultured Myxococcaceae bacterium | reverse complement strand
CGCGCAGCGGCGCCGACCTCATGGGTCGCGACGATTTCGAAGCCCTCGGTGCCGAGCTGGTGCTGGCGACCGAGGATGGCAGCCTCGGGGAGCGGGGCCTCGTGACGCTGCCGCTCGAACGGATGCTGGATGCGGAGCCCGACGCGATCGTGTACGCGTGCGGGCCGACGCCGATGATGCGGCGCGCAGCCGCGCTCGCCGCGGCGCGTGACCGACGCTGTCTGGTGTCGCTCGAGAATCCCATGGCCTGCGGTTTCGGCGTCTGTCTCGGCTGCGCAGTGCCGAAGGCCGGCGGCGGTTTCGCGCTGGTCTGCCGCGACGGGCCCGTGCTGGAGGCGTCGACCGTGGACTGGGAGCGGCTCGCTGGATGAGCGACGTCGATCTGCGCGTCGATCTCGGGGGCATCGCGCTGCGCAATCCGGTGCTGACCGCGTCTGGCACCTTCGGCTACGGCAGCGAATTCGAGCCGTTTCTGGACCTTCGCCGGCTGGGCGGCATCGTCAGCAAGAGCCTCACGCTCGAGCCCCGGAGCGGCAACCTGCCGCACCGCATCGCCGAGACGCCGAGCGGGATGCTCAACGCCATCGGTCTCGAGAACGTGGGCGTCGAGGCCTTCCTACGGGAGAAGCTTCCGGCCCTCCACCCGGACGTCGTCGTTGTCGCGAGCGTCTTCGGCACCGAGATCGAGCACTACGCGGAGGTGAGTCGCAGGCTCTCCGAGTCCGAGCGGGTGGCCGGGCTCGAGATCAATGCCTCCTGCCCGCACGTCAAGAGCGGCGGCATCGAGTTCGGCCAGAACCCGAAGCTCCTGGCGGAGCTCGTGCGTTCGGTGCGGCGGGCCACGGCGCGTCCGCTGCTCGTCAAGCTCTCGCCCAACGTCACGAGCATTGCCGAGATGGCGCGTGTCTGCGAAGCGGAGGGCGCGGACGCCCTCTCGCTCATCAACACCCTGCAGGCCCTCGACGTCGACGTCGAGACGCGGCGCCCCGTGCTTCGCAACGTCCTCGGAGGGCTCTCCGGCCCGGCGATCCGCCCCGTGGCCCTGCGCATGGTGTGGCAGGCCTCCCGGGCCGTCGCGATCCCGATCTGCGGGATTGGCGGCATCATGACGGCCGAGGATGCCGTGAAGTTCCTGATCTGCGGCGCAACGGCCGTGCAGGTGGGCACGGCGAGCTACCTCAACCCGATGGCGGCCGGCGAGGTGGCGGACGGAATCGCTGCCTACGCACACCGGCACGGTCTGGCCCGCATCGCCGATCTCGTCGGAACGATCGCGCTCCCGGGCTGACGGGCAGGCCTCTGCGGCTCCACGAAAGCCGTGGAGGACCGGTTTCCCGTGGGGGTTTCGGCCTTCGGTCGCTTGCTATCTCCGTGAGATTCGGGTAGTTTGCCGCCGTCTTACGCAGGTAGGACCGGTTCGCTGCGCTCCGACCCCAAAGAGCACAGAGGGGCCGGGCGCGCGAAGGAAAAGCGGACGCGTCGTCCGCTTTTTCGTTTTTTGAGCCTTCTGGAGTTGGAACGACGGGAAGCTCGGGTGGATTGGCCGTGTATCGGGACATCCCGGCAGAGCTGGGCAGCCTGGTCGAGCCGGTGGTCGCCGACCACGGGCTCGAGCTGGTGGATCTGGACCTCGTCCGCGGGCGGGGCCCCTGGGTGGTGCGGGTGATCGTGGACACCTTGGATGGCGATGGACGCGTACCGATCGAGCGCTGCGCCGCGCTGTCGCGGGAGCTCGGCTCCCACCTCGAGGCCGCCGACGCAATTCCCACCCGGTATACGCTCGAGGTTTCCTCTCCCGGTCTCGACCGGCGTCTGGCTCGCGAGAAGGATTTCCAGGCCGCCTGCGGCGCCGAGGTGTGGATCGAGACGCGACAGCCGCTCGACGGCCGGCGCCGGTTCCGTGGCCGCCTGCTGGCCTTCGAGGACGGGACCGCACGCGTCGAAGTCGACGGCCTCCCGATCGCGATTCCGTTCGCTGCCGTTGGGAAGGCGAACACGATCTACCAGTTCAGCCGGGCGGACTTCGCCCGGCCCGCGAAGGCCGGTAGCCGATCGGCGTGAAGCGCTCGCCGAAGCCACGAGCGCGGGGATGGAATCAGCATGCTGACGGGACTCAAGCGAGAGATCGACCAGATCGCGAAGGACAAGAGCATCGACAAGCGCGTCATCATCGGCGCGCTCGAAGAAGCCATGAAGCAGGCTGCCCAGCGCAAGTACGGGCTCGAGAAGGAGATCGAGGCCCACTACAACGAGGAGACTGGCGAGATCGAGGTCTTCGACTTCCGCACGGTGGTGGAGGAGGTCACGGATCCGGAGGGCCAGGTGAGCCTCGCGATTGCGCGCGCCGAGTACGACCCGGAGGCGGAGGTCGGTGATTCGATCGGCGTCAAGGCCGACACGGCGGGCTTCGGCCGCATCCTCGCGCAGACGGCCAAGCAGGTGATCCTGCAGAAGGTTCGCGATGCCGAGCGCGACAACGTCTTCGACGAATACAAAGACCGCCGCGGCGAGATCGTGAACGGGATCGTGCGCCGCTTCGAGAAGGGCTCCATCGTCGTCGATCTCGGCCGGGCCGAGGCCCTGCTGCCGCCGAAGGAGCAGGTGCCGCGCGAGAGCTATCGCCCGGGCGACCGCATTCGCGCCTACGTCCTCGACGTCACCAAGGCCACCAAGGGTCCGCAGATCATCCTCTCCCGCGCGTGCATGGAGATGCTGACGAAGCTCTTCGCGCAGGAGGTGCCGGAGATCTACGAAGGAATCGTGAGCATCGTCTCCTCTTCCCGCGAGCCGGGCGGGCGCTCGAAGGTGGCCGTCGCGTCTCGCGACAGCGACGTCGATCCCGTGGGCGCCTGCGTCGGCATGAAGGGCAGCCGCGTGCAGGCCGTGGTGCAGGAGCTTCGCGGCGAGCGCATCGACATCGTGCCCTGGAGCCCCGACCCGGCGCGCTACGTCTGCAGCGCCCTGTCGCCCGCGCAGGTCTCGAAGGTCATCATCGACGACGCGGCCAAGTCCATGGACGTGATCGTCCCCGACGATCAGCTCTCCCTCGCCATCGGGCGCAAGGGCCAGAACGTGCGTCTCGCCGTGCAGCTCACCGGCTGGCGCATCGACATCAAGAGCGAGTCGAAGATGCGCGAGGTCGCACGCTGGCTCTCCGAGGCGGTGTCGATCGTGCCGACCTGCGGCGATCCCGAGGCCGAGCTGCTGCTACAGCAGGGCATCACGTCTCTCGAAGATCTCGCGGAGTGCCCGGCCGACCTGCTCTCCTCGCTGCCGGGCATCGACGACGCCGGAGCGCAGGCGATCAAGCGCCGTGCGACCGAGCTCGCGCGCGAGAAGAAGGAGCAGGAGGTGCGGGAGGCAGCAGAGCGCGCCGAGGCCGAGGCCGAGGCGCGTGCAGCGCAGGCGAGCGCCGAGGCGAATCCGCCTGCGGCCGAGACCACGAAGGGGGAGGCGCCGGGCGCCTAGGCCCCGGAGCGCCCCAGGCGAAGGAAGCGAACGCAAGGGATGGCGAAGATCAGGGCATACAAGCTCGCCGAAGAGCTGGGCATCGACCGCAACGAGCTGGTCGAGAGGGCGCACGCCGCCGGTGTCGAGCTGAAGACCCCGATGGCACAGCTCGATGACGCCGAGGCGGATCTGCTGCGGCAGAAGCTCGGCGGCGTACGGCCCGGCGGCGGGCAGATGGTGGAGGAGCGCGTCGAGCTCTCCTCCGGTGCGGCCGTGATCCGACGTCGCAAGCGCGTGAGCCCGGAGCCGTCGCCTGCGGCCGTAACGGTGACTGCGCCGAAGCCCGATGCGGGCGAGACGGCGAGCGCTTCGGCGCTCGCGGCTGCGGAGACCACGATCGTTGCCGAGGAGGCCGCGCAGGAACCCGAGCGGACGGAAGAGCCCGACGTCGAGATCGACGCGACCGCGGGCGCCATGCCGTCGGATGCCGAGCCGGGCTTCGCTGCCGACGGTCGCGCCGCTGGAGCCGTCCAGGCGGCTCCGGTGACACCGCCCGCCGAGGACGCCGCCGCTGCCGCAGACCGCAAGAACAAGGCGCGCAAGCGCGTGCGCGAGGTCGTGACGCTCCGCGAGCAGGAGCAGTTCGCGCGACAGGTCACGGGGCGCGTGGCTGCGCGGAGGCCGGCCACGATCGATCCGCGAAACCTCGCTTCGCCGCGCCGCAAGCGTCGCGATGCGCCGGCGCCGCGTCCGGTCGCGACGACGGCTGCGAAGCCCGTGAAGCGTGTGATCCGACTCGACGGGCCCACCTCGGTGGGCGAGCTGGCCCACCTGCTGGGTGCCAAGGCGCGGGAGCTGCAGGGCAAGCTGATGGCGCTCGGCACGATGGTGGCCATCACGCAGAGCATCGATGTGGAGACCGCGCGCAAGGTCGCGGCCAGCTTCGGCTTCGAGGTTCAGGACGTCGGCTTCAACGAGGTGTCCGCGATCGGCGAGGCGGCGGCGCCGGCCGACGAGACGCGGCGCGCGCCGCGGCCGCCGGTCGTGACCGTGATGGGCCACGTGGACCATGGCAAGACCTCGCTGCTCGATTCGCTGCGCAAGACCAACGTCGTCGCGGGCGAGGCGGGAGGCATCACACAGCACATCGGTGCCTATCAGGTGACGGTGGGCGGAAACAAGATCACGTTCATCGACACGCCGGGTCACGCGGCCTTCACCACCATGCGCGCCCGGGGCGCGCAGGTGACGGACCTCGTGATCCTCGTGGTCGCCGCCAACGACGGCATCATGCCGCAGACCGTCGAAGCCATCGATCACGCGAAGGCCGCAGGAGTTCCGATCATCGTCGCGGT
>CAYOIG010000266.1:0-2959 GCA_964403915.1 uncultured Myxococcaceae bacterium | reverse complement strand
CTGCGCGGATACATGCGCTTTGCCGTGAAGGCTTCGCCGGAGCATCCCGTTCTGGTGGACCGCTTCCTGGCGGACGCGACCGAGGTCGACGTCGACGCCGTCTGCGACGGAGAGCGCGTCGTGATCGGTGGGATCATGGAGCACATCGAGGAGGCCGGGATCCATTCAGGCGACAGCGCCTGTTCGTTGCCGCCGTACTCACTGCCGAAGTCGGTGATCGACGAGATCCTGGTCTCGACGCGACGGCTGGCTCTCGAGCTGGGCGTGAAGGGCCTGATGAACGTCCAGTACGCCGTGAAGAACGGCGAGCTCTACGTGATCGAGGTGAACCCTCGCGCCTCCCGCACGGTGCCCTTCGTGTCGAAGGCGATCGGTCGTCCGCTGGCCAAGATCGCGGCTCTCGTCATGGTCGGGAAGACGCTCCCCGAGCTCGGCTTCACGGAGGAGATCTGGCCCCGACACTTCTCCGTCAAGGAGGCCGTGTTTCCGTTCGTCAAGTTTCCGGGCGTGGACGTATTGCTCGGCCCCGAGATGCGCAGCACGGGTGAGGTGATGGGCATCGACTCCGACTTTGGCCGGGCCTACGCGAAGTCGCAGATCCAGGCCGGAAACCCGCTGCCGACCCGTGGCACGCTGCTCGTCTCCGTGAAGGAGGTCGACAGGCCGCGCGTCGCCGATGCCGTGCGGGAGCTGGCGGCCAGCGGCTTCAGCGTGCTCGCCACCCCCGGGACGGCGCGCGACCTCGTCGCAGCGGGAGTCGCAGTCGAGACGGTGCCGAAGGTGGGGCAGGGCAGTCCGGACGTGGTCGAGCGGATCGAGCGCGGCGACGTCGATCTGGTGATGAACACCGTGGGCGCCGATCCCGTCTCGGTCCGCGACTCGTTCACCATGCGGCGCGCTGCGCTCCAGCGGGGCCTGCCGTACTTCACCACGGTGGCGGCCGTGCGGGCCGCAGTCGGTGGTATCCGGGCGCTCCGGCTGGAATCGATCGGGGTGCGGTCGCTCCAGGAGATCCACGGGATCTGACGAATCGCCGAAACCCGGCGCTTCCGGTGCGGAGCCGCCGGGTTGCAGCCCAGCGGCCGGGGTCGGACCATGGGCACGTGCTCGCCAGCCCCTTCGCCGAGGCGATCGATGCTCTGCGGCGTCCTCTGGAGTTCGCAGCCAGGGACGGCTTCGCGCGGCTACCACGGCTGCGCGGTCTCGGACCAAGCGTGCGCACGGCGGCGGAGCGGGCGGCGGCGCTGGCGATTCCGCCCGACGCAAGGAGTCGGCTCCTGCGTGTCGCCGCACTGTTCGGCGACCACACGGACGAGGTCGCGCTGCAGGAGGCAGTCGTTCGCGCGCTGACCGATCTCGGGCCCCTCTTCGCGCCGGAATGGGCCGAGTCAGTACTCGCGCTGCCGCTGACGACACTTGCAGGTGTTGGATCACGTCGCGCGGAGACGCTTGCGAAGCGCGGTCTTCGGGCACTCGAAGATCTGCTCTTCCTGCTCCCCGCGCGCTACGACGACCGCCGGAGTCTGGTGGCGGTGGGTGCGCTCGAGGTGGGCCGGCGGGCGACGTTCGTGGCACGGGTCCTGGTGGCGGATTTCGCGCTCTCCCGCGCCCGCGGGCGGATGCAGCGCACCTTCGTCGCCGTCGTCGGCGACGAAACCGGCACCGTCCATCTCAAGTGGTTTCGCGGCGGAGAGGCGCTGCACGAGCGCCTGCGCAAGGGCACCGCTCTGCTCGTCACCGGCGACGTGCGGCGCTACCGCTTTGCGAAGGAGCTACTGCACCCCGAGATCGAGTTTCTGGAGGAGGCCCCGGGCGAAGCTGCTGCCGTGGCGGGCGCCGCGCCGGCATCGCCCGCGCCGGCCGACGGACTGCGGCGCGTCGTGCCGGTGTACGCCTCGATCGAAGGAGTTCCGCCGCGGACGCTGCGGCGGCTGGTCGAGGCCGCGGTCTCGGCCTGCGCGGATGTGGTGGAGGGCTTCCTGCCGGAGGCGTTGGTCCGGGAGCGCGGGCTTCCCGACGTGTCGACGGCCCTGCGAACGGTGCACGAGCCGCCCCAGGATGCGGAGCTCGAGCCCTATCTTCGCCGCCGCTCTGCCGCCCACGAGCGGCTGGTGCTGGAAGAGCTCTTCCTGCTGCAGGTCGGCCTCGAGGCGCGGCGTGCAGGACGCGAGCGCGAGGCGGGGATCGCCCTCACCAGCGGGGCCGATCGGGTGCGGGCTGCGGCCGGGGGGCTGCCGTTCCGTCTGACGGCCGCGCAGCGCCGCGTCGTAAGCGAGATCGAGGCGGATCTTTCACGCCCGCATCCCATGCACCGGCTGCTGCAGGGAGACGTCGGCAGCGGGAAGACCGCGGTCGCTTTCCTCTCGGCCGTACACTCGGCGGCGAGCGGCTACCAGACGGCGCTGATGGCCCCAACGGAGCTGCTCGCAGAGCAGCACGAGCGCACGCTGCAGCGTCTGGCGGCCTCCGGCGGAGCGGCCACGGCGCTTCGCATCTCGCTACTCACGGCTTCTCTTCCGCGCGTGCGGGCGCAGGCCGTGCGCGACGCCTTCGCGGCAGGAGAGGTCGATCTCGCAGTCGGCACCCATGCGCTCCTCTCGGCGGAGGTGCGCTTCGCGCGGCTGGGCCTCGCCATCGTGGACGAGCAGCACCGCTTCGGCGTGACGCAGCGCCAGGCCCTGATGGCGCACGACGCCGAGGGGAGGGTGCCGCATCTGCTGGTCATGACCGCGACACCCATTCCGCGTACGCTGGCGCTCACCGTGTACGGCGATCTCGACGTCTCGGTGATCGACGAGCTGCCGCCGGGACGAAGCCCGGTGACGACCGACGTGCTTCGACCAGGCGAGGGCCGGCGCATCCTCGACCTCCTGCGGCAGACGATCGCGCGTGGCGAGCAGGCCTACGTCGTCTATCCGCTTGTGGAGGAGTCCGAGAAGACGGACCTGCGCGCAGCGAC
>CAYOIG010000265.1:0-4824 GCA_964403915.1 uncultured Myxococcaceae bacterium | reverse complement strand
GCGTGCTCGATGCCGAGGGGGTGGAAGGGAGCGCCGTGGAAGATGCCGCTGCCGCCGAAGGCGAAGTTCGAGAGCAGGTGCGAGTGCGCATCGACGAAGCCGAAGACCGAGCCGTCTGCGAAGCGCGGGGACTCGACGCGGCCCTCGGCGTCGAGCGTCGCCTCCGGAAACTCGGCGCAGCCCTCGCGCGGGTGGAGCCGGATGTCGGCGCCCGCACCGGGGCCGTCCACCAGCCCGGTGCTGGCGAGGTAGCGGCCGGAGCGGCGGTGTCGGAGCAGAAGGCGACTTGCGCGCCCGCGGCCGCTGGCCTCGAGGTCCCACTCGGCCTCCGACTGGAACGAATCGTCGACCGTGAGAACGTCGGAGAGCAGATCGGTCTGGCGGAGCAGGCTCGTTCCGTCCGAGACGAGATACGAACCGCCCTCGTCGTAGAGCAGGTAGGTGCCGAGGCGCGACGGCTTGAGGACGAAAGGCGTGGCGCGCCAGGGCCATTGCCGCGAGAACGCATAGGCGTTGCCGGTGCCGGCCACCGAGAGCAGCTTCGGAAGGAAGGTGCCCGGATCCGTGGCCGCCAGCGCGTAGCAGCCGTTGGCCACGGCGTAGACCCGCGCATCCTGCGAGCGTCCGTAGTCGCAGCCCCCGAGCGAGAGGCCGACAGCGAGGAGCGTGAGCGTCTTCATGGACACAGCCTCCGCAGAAGGGACGCAGCAGCCAGGGGGGCGGAGATCGGCCGCCGGGGCAGCGCGCAGGATATCAGATCGGCTCGCTCCCGATCCCGTGTGCCGCTTCGTGCCGCAACACGATCGCCCATGAGCCGCCGGGTAGCTCCCGCGCAGAGCCGCGATACGATCTTGGGGCCCCCCGTGGTCCCGCGGAGGCCGGCTGCGTGCCGGAGATCTCTCGTTTCTTCGGGATCGTGATCCGAATGTTCTACAGCGACCACGCTCCCCCTCACTTCCATGCGATCTACGCGGAGCATGAGGCCATGGTCGCGATCGACACCCTCGATGTAATCGACGGCGGGCTTCCGCAGCGCCCACTGGCGCTCGTCCTCGAATGGGCGATCGCACATCGCGCCGAGCTGCGAGGCGACTGGGATCTCGCCCGCGCCCAGCGGCCGCTACGGCCGATCGAGCCGCTCGAATGACGAGCTCGTCGAACCTCCTCCTCCGCATCACGTCGGTCACGCCGCTCGCCGGCTTCCGCCTCCGTCTCACCCTGACGGATGGTTCGGTGGTCGAGCGCGACGTCGGGCGGCTGATCCGGGGACCCGTCTTCGACGCTGTCCGAGCCGACCGGTGGAGGTTCGAGGCGGCGCGCATCGAGGCCGGGACGGTCGCGTGGCCCGGTGGCGCGGACCTAGACCCGGACGTCCTCATCTGGGGCGGTGCACCGCCACGCGACCAGGCCCTGCGCCCGCCGGCTGAGCTGAGCTACGACTTGCGCAGGGCGTAACGGCAGCGGAGCTTCTGCGGCCGAGGGAGCGATGGCGGACAGCCTGCAGCACCGGATGGATGCGCTTCGCCGCGCGAGCCTGCCCGAGCTCGAACGTCTCTACGCCGAGCCGGCGGCGCTGGCGCTCCCCAGCGGGCGCTTCACGGGCTGCTTCCTGCAACGCACGGCCGGGTGGCAACGCTGCGGCCTCCTGCTGCGTTCGGCGGTGGCGCTCGGCTTCTCGGCCCTCCCTTTTGGCGTCGACTTCGATCGCCGTCTCTGGAAGCTCGCCGGCGGCGCGATCACGGCGGGCCGTTTCGAGCTGCGCGCCGCCCCGTCGCGCTGGCGCCCGACCGAAGCGCTGTGCATGCACTACGACACTTCGCGCCTGCCGGCTCTCGTGCGGGCGCTGCTCTACGATGAGGTGAAGCCCCTCGCCGATGATCTTCTGCTCGGCCTCGGCTGTGTCGCGCAGGGGGATCTCTTCTTCTTCGCTCTCGGCGCGGAAGATGCGCAGCGGGGCTCCTCCGGGAGGTGAATGGGATGACGGTGAACTACCGTCTCGGCGCACGACGGGTCGCCCGCGTGGGAAGATGGCTCGTCCGATCGAAGACGCGGCGCTGGGGCGGCCCGCTGCAGCTGATCCACGCCGTCACCGCGCGCTGCAATGCGCGCTGCGGCTTCTGCGCCTGGCATCCAGACTTCTACGATGGGCGTGACGAGCTGACCGGCGCCGAGGTCCGCGACCTCTACGAGCAGGCCTGGGACTCGGGGCTCGTCGCGCTCTCGATCTGGGGCGGAGAGCCGCTGGTGCGCTCCGACATCGGCGCGCTGGTGAAGCACGCCAAGTCGCTCGGATTCCTCACCAACATGGTGACCAACGGCGTGCTACTCGCGCGGCGGATGGACGACGTCCTGCCGTCCATCGATCAGCTCTGCGTGTCGATCGATCATCCCTCGGAGCTGCACGACGAGATCCGCGGCGTGCCGGGGCTCTGGGCCAAGCTCGCCGACGTTCTCCCCCGGCTGCGAGAGCGCCACCCCGGAACGAACCTCGTTCTCAACTACACGCTGCAGCGAAAGAACGCCGACCCGGCATCGCTCACGGCGATGGCCGAGCTCGCGCAGCGCTGGAATGCGGCGCTCGTCTTCAACCCGCTGCGCGTCGATGCCACCGCCGACGGCGGCTCCAGCGACATCGACCTCGCGGCCCTCAACCCCGAGGACGAAGCGCTCGCCGAAGTGTATGCCCACGTCGAGTCGCTCCGGGAGCGCGGCTACCCGATCATCAACTCACGCTCCTTCGTGTCGCGCATGCAGCACCTGCCGCTCGTCTACCGCTGCCACTGGCCGAAGTTCATCGTGCCGATCGAGGCCAACGGCGACGTCGTCGACTGCATGCACTGGGGCCGCGACCCCGTCGACAACGTTCGCCGCACCCGGCTGCGAGAGATCCTGCGCAGCCCGCGCCTGCAGCAGCTCGCCGGCCCGGCGGGCGAGGCCTGCCATCAGTGCCGGTCGGTGCACCGCTTCGAGCTCTCGGAGATCTACGAGGGCCGGCTGGAGCCGCTCTGGTCCTGGGGGCGCCGTCTCACCCCGGGCCGGCAGTAGGCCCGCCCGGCCGGGCCCATGGGAGGCCAGCCAGCCACTCACGAGCCGCCCACGCCAGACGTCTCGACGCTCCGAGCCGTCGGTTTGACGATTATTATCGGAATCTTGTAAATTAGATAATCTTTGTATACATTGGGTTTCGTGGATCCGATCGGCAATCCCTTTGCCCCGGGGGCGGGCACCCCGCCCCCCGAGCTGGCCGGCCGAGACGAGCTGCGCGAGGCGGTCCGCATCGCCATCGAGCGCATTCGACTCGGCAGGCCGGCGAAGAGCCTGCTCATGGTGGGCCTGCGCGGCGTGGGTAAGACGGTGCTCCTCGATCGCATGCGGAACGATGCCGAAGCTGGCGGGATCCAGACGGTGCGACTCGAGGCGCCCGAAGGGCGCTCCCTTCCTGCACTCCTCGCTCCCGAGCTCCGTTTGGCTCTGTTGCGTCTCAGTCGCAACGAGAAGGCGAAGCATCTGGCGCAGCGCGGCCTGCAGGCGCTCGCCGGCTTCGCGAAGGCGTTGCGGATCAAGTACGCCGACATCGAGGTCGGTATCGACCTCGAACCGGAAGCCGGGCTCGCCGACAACGGCGATCTCGAGCAGGACCTTCCGGCACTCCTCGAAGCAGCCGGAGCGGCCGCGCGTGAGGCGGGCACTGCGCTCGTGCTGTTCATCGACGAGCTGCAATACGTGCCAGAGGAGCAGCTCGCGGCCCTGATCATCGCGCTGCACCGCTGCGGGCAGCGACAGCTTCCCGTTACGCTCGTCGGTGCAGGGCTGCCGCAGCTCCGGGGCCAGACGGGCAAAGCGAAGTCGTACGCCGAACGGCTGTTCGAATTCCGCGAGATCGGACCGCTCGGCAGCGACGCCGCGTGGCTCGCAATCGTGAAGCCCATTCGGGACCAGGGCGCCGACATCGAGCCGGCCGCTGTTCAGCGAATCGTGTCGGAGACGCGCGGCTACCCCTATTTCCTCCAGGAGTGGGGCAAGCACGCATGGGACACGGCGGAGTCTTCACCGGTCACCGTGCAGGATGTCGTGCGGGCCTCGGCTTCAGCGGTGGCGGCACTGGACGAGAGCTTCTTCCGCGTTCGCCTCGATCGGCTCACGCCCGCTGAACGCCGGTACCTGCGCGCAATGGCCGAGCTCGGTCCGGGGCCCAGCCGTTCCGGTGACATCGCGGAGGCCCTGGCCAGGAAGGTGACGTCGCTCGGCCCGACGCGGAATCAGCTCATCGCCAAAGGAATGATCTGGAGCCCGGCGCATGGCGACACGGCCTTCACCGTCCCGCTCTTCGACGAGTTCATGAGGCGCATCATGCCTGGAGACGAATGGCGGAGCTGAAGCTCGCCGGCGAGCTCGACGAGATCGCGCACCCGCCAGGGGGAAGCTCCCCGCGGGTTGGCCTTGCCGGTGTCGGGGTAGAGTAAGGGAATCGTAAGCCAGCCCTGCCACCGGCCGGGGTATGAATGGCGCGCTACGCCCTCCGGTCCGCCGGAGAGGAGCGGCCAGACGCACCGAAATCTGGACGCTAGGAAGCCTCACCCCTGTGAAAGGAATCCGATGAGCTCCTCCGAGAAGAACGCCCCGAAGGACTACCCGCTCGACCTGGGACCGGGCAAACCCTCGTTCTCCGTCAACTTTCCCGGTGCCGCGAGCGAGGTGCGTTCGCTCTTGCTGGCCCCGGAGATCAGCGTCCCCGACGCCGTGATCGAGCGGCTGCGCGGCGCGTGCAACGCGGTCTCGACCGACGCTGCGACGCGCGCCGTGTCGAGCCGCGACTGGTGGCCC
>CAYOIG010000264.1:0-3004 GCA_964403915.1 uncultured Myxococcaceae bacterium | reverse complement strand
CTTCGCCGCGCAGCTCGCGCCGTGGCAGAAGACCGCGCTCATCGCGGCGACGGCGACCTTCGGCCTGGGAATCGGAGGCTTCTTCTTCGTCCAGCGCAGCGGGCTGTTGGCGACGCGAACGGCGGGCCACCCCCTCGTCGTCCGGTTCGCCGGCGCCCGGCTGGGAGAGCGGCTCGCGCGGGCCAGTGCGGATCTCGACTTCCGGCTGCGCTCCCTCCACCTCGAGCGGCCCGAGGCCTTCCGGGGTGCGCTGCTGCGAAACCTCCTGGCCTCCTGCGTGGGCGGCCTGCAAGTCGCCGTCTTTCTCGGCGCTCTCGATACGCCCCGGGTCGTACAGGCGTCGGCGCAGATCTTTCTCGTGGGCGTCGCCCTCGATCTCTTCTCCTTCTTCATTCCAGGGCGGCTCGGTGTGCAGGAGGGGGCCCGGATGCTGGGCGCCTCGGTGGCGGGCCTCGATCCGGCCGTCGGCCTCCTGCTCTCTCTCGTGCTGCGGGCCGAGCAGGTGCTCTGGGGCGGGGCCGGGCTCCTCCTCCATGCCCGGCTGGCCCGGAGCGGCGCCGTCCGCCGAGCCGAACGCGAGCCGGTATAGTGGAGGCTCGGCGCGGTTCGGGAGGCGCCGGAACGTGGGGGGTCCATCTTGCTCAGCCGCCGGGGCTTCTTTCGCCGCATCGTCGCCAATCCGCAGTCGCGGGAGCTGCTCCTCAACTCCCTGGCCGTCGGTGAGGGGGACAGCGCCACCGATCTCGATCGCGTGGCCGCCCACGTCGAGGATCCCGTGCTCGCCCGCAAGATCTACCGGCACTTCGCGGAGGAGACCCGGCACGCGCGCCTGTTCCGCCGTCACCTCGAGGCGATGGGCTTCGCGGTCCGGCCGCTGCCGCCCGAGCTCGACTACGAGACCCTCGTGCAGGGCTTCGAGATGGGAACGCCGAAGTCGCGGCTCGACGACCCACGGCCCTTCGACGTGGACGACCTCGTCACCTTCTTCTGCGGCAGCAAGGCGGGCGAGGAGCGGGCCTGCGCCGAGATGGCTGGGCTGATCGATTCGCTCGCCGAGGATCCCGCAACCGTCGCGCTGCTGCGGGAGATCCATGAGGACGAGATCCGCCACGTCTCCTACGCGACGGAAGAGCTCGGCCGTATCGCCGCGGCCGGCCATCGCCCCCTCGTGGTCCGGCGCCTGCGCGCCGCGCGCCGGGCCGAGGCCCGGGCTCACCGCACCGTGAGCCGCGCGTTCATGCGGCGTCTGATGGAGATACTCGGCGCTCCGGCACTCGTTCGCTTCTTCGCCGGCCTCGCCATCGATGCGGGCTTCGTGCTCCGCTTCCTGTTTCCGGGAGGCCTCGATGCGCCCATTCTCGCCGACGCCATGCACGTGCCGGATCGTCCGAAGAACCTCGGCAGCCGCCCGGTCGCGGCGACACAGGAGCACGCGTGAAGACCCTGTTCCTGAACCCGCCCTCCTACGAGGGCTTCGACGGCGGAGCGGGCTCCCGCTACCAGGCGCGGCGCGAGGTGCGTTCGTTCTGGTACCCCACCTGGCTCGCGCAGGCGGCCGCGCTCGTTCCCGGGAGCGAGCTGATCGACGCACCGCCCGACGATCTCTCGCTCGACCAGGTGCTGGCGCGCGCCGAGCGCTTCGATCTCGTGGTCTTCCACACCTCGACGCCGTCGGTGGTGCAGGATGCGAAGACCGCTGCGCTGCTGAAGGAGCGCAATCCGCGCGTGATGATCGGCTTCGTGGGCGCCCACACCATGGTGCTGCCGGAGGAGACGCTGCGGGTGGCACCCGCGGTCGACTTCGTGACCACCGGCGAGTTCGACTACGCCGTGCGCGACATTGCCGCGGGCAAGGCTCTCGCCGAGGTCGCGGGCCTCGTCCATCGCGGCTCCGACGGCAGTCTGGTCCGAACCGCCGAGCAGCCGCCGATCCACGATCTCGACTCCTTTCCGTTCGTCACCGACGTCTATGCGAAGAGCCTGCGCGTCGAGCGCTACTACATCGGCTACCTGCAGCACCCCTACGTCTCGCTCTACACGGGCCGTGGCTGCCGGGCCCGCTGCACCTTCTGTCTCTGGCCGCAGACCATCGCCGGCCACGCCTACCGCACGCGCAGCGTCGAGCACGTGGTCGCCGAGATGGCCCACGCAAAGGAGCTCTTCCCCCAGGTGAAGGAGTTCTTCTTCGATGACGACACCTTCACGGACGACCGGCCGCGGGCGGAGGCCATCGCGCGCGGCCTCGGCCGGCTCGGCATCACCTGGTCGTGCAACGCCCGGGCGAACGTTCCGTACGAGACGCTGAAGGTGATGAAGGAGAACGGGCTGCGCCTGCTGCTGGTCGGCTTCGAGAGCGGCAATCAGGAGATCCTCAACGCCATTCGGAAGGGCATCAAGCTCGAGAAGGCGCGCGAGTTCGTGAAGGACTGCCACGCGCTCGGAATCCTGATCCACGGCACCTTCATCATGGGGCTTCCGGGCGAGACGCGGCAGACGATCGAGAACACGATCGCGTTCGCCAAGGAGATCGACCCCTACAGCCTGCAGGTCTCGCTGGCGGCCCCGTACCCGGGCACCGAGCTCTTCCGGCAGGCGCAGGCGAATGGCTGGTTTCCGGCGGCTCGCTCGCGTGAGCTGGTGGAAGGGCACGGCATCCAGGAGGCCGTGCTCTCCTATGAGAACCTTTCCAGTGCCGAGATCCATGACGCCCTCGAGCGCATGTACCGCGAGTTCTACCTCCGCCCGCGGCCGATCCTGCGCATCGTGCGGGACATGCTGCGCGATCCGGAGGTGATGAAACGCCGTCTGCGAGAGGGATGGGAGTTCTTCTCCTTCATGGCGCAGCGCCGGCGCTCCGCCGAGACCTGATTGCAGCGCACACTGCTCGTCACGGGAGACGACTTCGGCCTGAGCGCGGGCGTCAACGCCGCGATCGCCGCGGCGCACCGCGACGGGATCCTCACGAGCGCGAGCCTCATGGTGACCGGTGAAGCCTTGCCCGAGG
>CAYOIG010000263.1:0-6903 GCA_964403915.1 uncultured Myxococcaceae bacterium | reverse complement strand
CGCGAGCTGCAGGAGGCCTTCCCGAACGCGCCCGGCGAGATCCTCGACCGCTTCGTCGATCAGGGTCTCGATGTCGAGGCCGTCTCGGCCCTCGGGCTGGTGCCCTGCGTCATGGTGGCCTGGGCCGAGGGGCGCATCGACGAGCGCGAGCGCGAAGCCGTGCTGGCGGCAGCCAGGGAGAGCGGCCTCCAGCCCGGGGGCAAGCCCTACGCACTGCTCGCGGGCTGGCTCGCGGGGAAGCCGTCGCCCTCGCTGATCGACCTCTGGAGTCATTACGTGGCCGCGCTGTGCAAGGGCTTGACGCCCGAAGAGCGCGAACGTGTGCGCGAGCGGGTCGTGGGCATCGCGCGGGGTGTCGCCGGGGCGAGCGGCGGCTTTCTCGGCCTGGGATCCAAGGTCTCGGAGGAAGAAGAAGCGATCCTCTCGCGGATCGAGGAGGCCATCCGGTCCTGAGGGTCAACGAAATCCGGTGCTCTGCCGTGCGGCCCGGGATGCCTCAGCCACCGAGCATGCGACGGACGAGCGCTTCCAGCTGCGTGCGTCGCACGGGCTTCGTCAGGTAGTCGTCCATGCCGGCGGCGATGCAGCGCGCGCGATCGTCGGCGAGGGCATTGGCCGTGACGGCCACGACGGGCAAGCGTCGGCTCGGGCCCTCGGCGCGCCGGATCTTCGCCGTCGCCTCGAAGCCGTCCATCACGGGCATCTGACAGTCCATGAGCACGAGGTCGTAGTCCTGCTTGGCCACGGCGTCCAGCGCCTCCTGGCCGTTCTCGGCGGTGTCGACGGTGCAGCCGAGCTTCTCCAGCATGCGCACCATCACCATGCGATTCACGGCCTGGTCCTCTACGACGAGCACGCGGCCCGAGAGGGCCTCGACGAGCTCGCTGGATGCGGTCTGCGAAGCGGGTTCTGCCGCGCCCCGCGAGGTCTCGGGCGGGCAGCCTGCCGCGGCAGGCAGGCAGACGGTGAAGGTCGAGCCCTCGCCGGGGCGGCTTCGGACCTCGAGCGAGCCTCCCATCAGGGTCACGAGATGGCGCACGATGGTGAGGCCGAGGCCGGTGCCGCCGAAGCGCCGCGTCGTGGAGCCGTCCGCCTGCGTGAACTCCTCGAAGAGGCTGGCGATGCGGTCCTCGGGGATGCCGATGCCCGTATCCTGCACCGCGAAGCGCACGTCGAGAAAGCCACCGGCACGCGGCGAGGCGGTCACGAGGAGGCTCACGCTGCCGCATGCGGTGAACTTGATCGCGTTTCCGACCAGATTGAGGAGCACCTGCCGCAGGCGCACGGGATCGCCGCGCAGCCATTCGGGTGCGCTCGGATCGCGAACAATCGTCAGCGCCACGTCCGCCTGCGCAGCGCGCAAAGCGAAGAGCTCCCGCGTGAGGCCGAGCACCTCATCGAGCGAGAAGGCGACGTGCTCGATCTCGACCTTGCCGGCCTCGATCTTCGAGAGATCGAGGACGTCGTTCACGAGGTCGAGAAGGGCGTGCGCCGAGCGCTGTGCCGTCTCGGCGAGCTCGCGCTGCTCGGATGAGAGCGCCGTGTCGAGGAGCAGCTCCGTCGTGCCGATCACGCCGTTGATGGGCGTTCGGATCTCGTGGCTCATGTTGGCGAGGAAGCGGCCCTTGGCCTGATTGGCGGCCTCGGCGCCAATCCTCGCCTCACCGAGAGAGCGAAGCGAGCGCGCGTTCATCGACTCGTAGATGAGCGCGAAGACGAGAAGAGCCCAGGCGAGGATCGCCGTGCTGGTCAGGCGGGTCACCTCCAGGTTCTCGGGCGTGAGCGCGATTTGGGGGAGGAGCCCGTCGTGCAGCAGATGGGCCAGCAGCGCGAGCTGTCCGCAGCAGGCCAGCCCCCAGGCGATTCCCGCCGTCGGGCCCGCCGCCATGGCCGCAACCATGGGCGTCACGGCCAGGGCGAAGTAGGGCGGCAGCGTCTGCCCCCCGGTCAGCACGTTGAGGGCTGCGAAGCAGCCGAAGAGACTCGCGGCCAGGAGGTTCCCGGCCAGTACCACCGAGCCACTGAACCGCAGGGCGAGCGGCACCGTGCTCGCCCCGAGAACCAGCGCGAAGTCGAGGCCGGCCTGGTCCTGCGTGCCCACCCGCAGCTGGATCGATCCGCCCGCCAGGCCCACCACCATGAGGATGAGCGAGATCCCGAGCGACAGGCGTGCCCGCCGGCACGGGTCGGAGTCCGGCGGACCCAGCGAGGCGGGGACGAGGGATCTCTCGATCCGCTGCCAGAGGCCGTCCCTCATGCGCTCCCCGGCGGCTCCCCGTTACGACCGGATCTCGGGTCATCCTGACCGCTGGGAAGGCATCGGCGCATCTGACCGGGCCCTTGAGGGGCTTTCGCAGCGAATGGAGAGCCCCGGTCGGCCCGCCGTCGCGGTACCGTCGCACCATGTCGCTGATCCCCGGGGCCGGTCTCGATGCGCGCGAGCGCCGGATTCTGGCCTGGGGCGCCGCGGCTCTCTTTCTCGCGAGCTGGGCCGACGTGTCGGTAAAGAACGTCTCCGAGACGCTCTTTCTCAAGCGGATCGGCGTCGAGATGCTTCCGCTGGCCTTCCTCGTGAATGCCTTCTTGCTGATGGGGACGACCTCCCTGCTCAGTTACGTGGCCGCGAAGGTCGACCCTCTCCGACTGTTCACACGAGCGCTGGCCGGCATCGCGGTCATGCTCGGGCTGCTGTTCCTTCTCGTTCACGTGGGCGGGAGCGCCTCTTATCCGATCCTCCTGCTTGCAGCGAAGCAGATCAACTCCATCGCGCTCATCACCTTCTCGGTGGCGATCAGCGCCCTCATCGATCACCGGCAGGCGAAGCAGATCCTGCCGCCGCTGCTGGCTGGCGGCACGCTGGGAACGATCCTCGGCAGCTTTGCCTCCGTCCCTCTTGGACGCTGGCTCGACGTGGAGGGCCTGCTGCCGGTGGCCGCCGTGCTGCTGGGTCTTGGCGCCGTGGCCACGCTGCCCTTGCGGCGGCTCACCTCCGCGCGCCTCGTGCTGGAGCGACGCAAGGCCGGGGCTGCACGGAGCGCAGCCGCACCGACGCCGCCACCCGTCTCCCTGAGACAGCTCCTGCGCGAGAGCTGGCTCTTCCGCATGCTGGCGCTCTCGGCACTTCTCTGCGGCGCCGTAGGCCCGATGCTCTACTTCCAGTTCTCCTACGTGGCCGATCTGGCGACACGCGGAAGTGGCGGCGAGGAGAAGCTGCTCTCGCTCTATGGTCTCGTGCGGGGCTGGCTCCAGCTCGGCGTGCTGGTGGTACAGCTCTGGATCGCGCCGGCGCTCTACCGCCGCTTCGGTGTGCCGCTCGCTGGAGTCTTCTCGCCGCTTTTCTACCTGCTCGGCTTCGGCGGGCTCACGCTTCGGCTGGGCCTGCCCGAGGGGGTCGCTGCCCTCTCGGGTGCCACGGTGCAGGACCAGGCGATCCACGACCCGGCGCAGCGACTGCTCTCCGTCCTCTTCCCCGAGGCGCTTCGCGCGCGCGTCACCGCGTTGATCGAGGGCACCGCGAAGCGCGCGGGGGGATGCATCGGCAATCTGCTGGTGCTGGCTGCGGTGGGGTTCGGCAACGTGGCGTGGGTCGGCATCGTGGGCATTCCGATCACGCTCCTCTGGCTCCTGACGACGATTCGGATCTGGCGTGGCTATCCCTCGCTCGTGCTCTCGATCGCAACCGAGCCGCGGCGCGTGTCGCGGGCGGGGCTCCACGCGCGCGAGCTCGTCGATGCCGGCACGCTCCGCTCGCTCGGCCGCATGCTGTCCGGACCGGATCTCGAGCGCTGCCGCGCAGCGGTCGAGGTGCTTCGCGAACTGCGGCCCGACGCGGCGCCGGGGATCCTCGCGGAGGCGCTGCCGCGGGCCAGCGAGTCCGTCCTTCCGCTGCTGGTCGAGAGTCTCGAGGGCCAGCTCGAAGATCGCATCGCAAAACCGGCCGACGCGCGCGCACACGCGGCGTCGCTCACTGCACTGCTGCGTGAGCCGCGGCCTCTCTCGCCGCGGCAGCGCGCCGCCCTAGTGAGGATCTGTTCGCGCCTGCAGGTGCCGGATGCCCCCGACCCAGACGCCGTGGCACTGATCCGGGAGAGCGCACAGGGCGCCGAGCCCGCAGTGCGCGTGGCGGCGGAGACGGCGCTCTACCGTCTCGGACTGCGAGACGCAGACCCGGCCGATCTGCGGTCCGTGCTTGCCCCGGCTCTCGCGCACGAGAATCCCGACGCGCGCGCGGTGGCCTGCCTCGAGCTTCGAGGCCTGCTCATCGAGGATCCGTCCGGGCAGCCCGCAGAGGTCGGTGCTGGCCGGCCGGAATGGCACGCGCGACTCGGCCTCCTGGTCGGGGCCTTGTTCGATCGGAAGGCACGAGCTGCCGCAGCCGCTGCGATCGCCGACGTTGCGGCGCGCCGCGGTCGTGCCACCAGCCCGGCCAGCCCGGAGATGTTCGCGCTGGCCGATGATCCCGATCCCGCCGTGCGCGCCGCCGTGCTCCGGTTCATCGGCCACGCGCAGAGGACGGAGAAGGCCCGGCTGCTGGCGGAGCGTCTCGCCGCGCATCATCCGGAGGAGGCGGCTGCGGCCGCGGACGGCCTGCGCGCCCTCGGGCCAGCGGCTCTCGACGCGCTGCTCCCCGAGTTCTCGTTCGGTCGGCGCAGCGTGCGCGACGCCATCGTTCCGCTGCTGCGAGAGCTCGACGTCCACCCGGAGGCGTTCGCCGCGCAGCTCCGCCGCGAGCTCGAGGGCGTGGCCGAGCGCTTGCTCGAGCTCGCCGCCCTTCGCGGGCAGGCGCCGCCCCTTGTCCTGCAGCGTCTCGAGGAGCGCGTGCAAGGGGGGCTGCACACGGCCTTCCTGCTGCTCGCCGCGCTCCACGACGAGGATCGTATCGTCGACCTGGGAGACGCCCTCCGGCGACCGCAGACCGCACGCGAGCGTGCCCTGCGCGTCGAGGGGCTGGAAGCGCTCCTCTCGCCCGAGGAGCGGCAGCGCCTGATCCCGCTCGTCGAGAATCCTCGCCTCGAACCGAGGATCGCCGCCGCGTGTGCACTGCTCGGCCGGAAGCCCCTCTCGCGCGAGGCGACGCTCGAGGCGATGATGGAGGATCCCGACCCCCTCACGCGGATGCTGCTGGCCGAGAGCGGCCGCGCGGCCGGCCCGGTGACGGGGAGCGAAGGAGTCTCGGAGGCGCGCATGCTGAGTGAGGTCGAGGTGCTGCTCCAGCTCCGGAGCTTCCAGATCTTCGAGCAGCTCACGGTGCGCGAGCTCGCGGACGTGGCTCGCCTCGTTCGACAGGAGCAGTACCCGCCCGGCATCACGATCGTCCACGAGGACGAGTTCGAGAACAGCATGTACGCCATCGCCGAGGGCCGCGTGCAGGTGACGAAGAAGGGCGTCGCCCTGGCGGAGCTCCGGGCGGGCGAGATCTTCGGCGAGATGGCAGTGTTCGACGGCGAGGCACGCTCGGCCAGCGTGACGACGCTCGAGCCGACGCGCGTGCTCCGGATCGAGGGCAAGGATCTTCTGGCACTGATGGAGGAGCTGCCGGGGATCGCGATCGCGATTTGCCGCACGCTCTCCCAGCTCGTGCGAAGGCTGACCGCGCGAAGCGCGGGCTAGCGGAACCTGGGCTGGCGGCGCGTGCCTACCAGCCCTGCTGCGCTGGGGCGTACGGCGCGGTCACCCACGACGAGACGCCCGCCTGCTCGGCCTGCGCGAGCTCCGCGGTGAGCGTACCGCGTGCGTCGCCGACCTCCGCCTGCGCGGCGTCCCGCTCCTCGATGATCGCCAGACGGGCCTCGCCCGTCGGCGCGTGCATCGTGAGCGAGCGCGAGTAGGCCGCCTCGGCCGCGTCGAGGCGCGACCGCGAGCGGTCGAGGCGGGCCGCGGTGGCAGCGAGGCAGGCGCTCCAGCCCGCATCACCGGACGCCTGCGCGCACTCGGCACGGGGCGGCGCGGGGGCGATTGAGGCCGGTGCCTGATCGATGACGCTCGCGGACGGGAGATCGGAGAGATCTTCGGAGCCGGTCGTGATCGAGTCCGGGCTCACGGCGTGCGCCTGGATCGGCCGACCGGCGCCGGTCACGAGACTGTCCGGGCTCACGGCTTCCGCCTGGTTGGCATCGGGGCTCTCTGACCCGGTGACGAGGGAATCCGGCGAAATCGAAGGCACGCCATCCGGGAGCGGATGCGACTCTCCCTGAACCGGCTGGTCGAGGGGATCGCCGTTCTGGGCTTCGGCGAGACCGGCAACGGCCAGCGGGGCCACGAGGGCAAGGATCCATAGAAGGCGCATCGAATACCTCCGGCCGTTCGCTGGAGAGATCGGCCGCCTTCCGGGCGGGCTGTAGGCTCCGCGGCACCGGTGGTCACCGCGAGCCCGCTTGCCGGGTTCAAACAGCTGATCTAAACGTCTGTTTCATGCGCATCTCCGGGCGAAATGGCGGCGGCGCCCGAGCCCTCGGGAAGGCGCCGGCGGCGGCGCGCGAGGGCACGCGAGAGCGGCTGCTCTCCGCCGGATCTGCCGTCTTCGCGGCCCGCGGCTATCGGGGAGCCACGATGCGCGAGATCGCCGAGCGGGCGCAGGCGAATCTGGCCTCGGCGAACTACCACTTCGGCTCCAAGCAGCATCTCTACCTCGAGGTGTCACGCAGGCAGTTCGAGGCGATCGAGCAGCGGCTCGCCGAGGAGGGCGTGCGTCTTCGCGCAGCCGGCGGCCGGGGGCCATCGCGCGCCGTTCTCGAGGGCAGGCTCACCGCGCGCATCCACGTGTTACTCGAGCTCCTGCTCGAGCCGCCGAACCAGCACGGTCTGCTGATGCAGCGCGAGCTCTGCGATCCGAGCGAGGCCCTGCCCGTGATCGTGAAGCGTTTCATCGAGCCGCTCCGCCGCGACATGGACCGGCTCGTCTCT
>CAYOIG010000262.1:0-8829 GCA_964403915.1 uncultured Myxococcaceae bacterium | reverse complement strand
GCCCCGGCGAGGAGGTCGGAGACGACATCGTCGCCGAGATCAACATCACGCCGCTGGTGGACATCTTCCTCGTGCTCCTGATCATCTTCATGGTCACGACCTCGGTGATCACGAGTCAGGGCAAGGAGGTGAACCTCCCGGGGGCAGCCGTCGCCAAGGCGACGCCGAACGGTGTCACCGTGACGATCGACTCCGTGGGGGGCATCCAGATCGGCGAGAAGACCGTGAGCGCCGCCGCGCTGCCGAAGGAGCTGAAGGCTGCTCTCGACGCCTCCCGCGAGAAGGTCGTGATCCTGCGCGGCGACCGGAAGGTGATGCTGGGGCAGGCGGTCAGCATTCTCGACGTCGCCCAGCAGGCGGGCGCGTCGGGGATCGCGCTGGCGACGAAGCCGCCGGGGCCCGGCGAGAAGTAGGCTACGCCGCGCGCCGGCGCAGCCACGCGACGGCACCGGCGATCAGCAGCAGCTCCGGCAGCAGCAGACCCACGCCGTAGAGCATGGCGAGGCTCTTCTGGGGCGTGAGGGGATCCTGGTTCGGCGTGAGCAGCTTCGGCCGAAGGGCGATCGCCTCCTCGCGCTGCACGACCCAGTGGACGGCATTCATCAGCAGGTCGAGGTTGTAGAGCGCGCGCAGGTGGTCGTTGTCGGCAAAGCTCGCGTCGCCGAAGATCACGAGGCGCGTCTCGCGGCCGTCTCGCGGGTAGCGGCCCGCTGCGACGAACGGCCAGCGCTGCGGCACGCTGTCGGCCGACCGCACCGGAGATGCGCCGCGGAGCAGGCCACCCGGCGCCGTGTCGAGCCAGGCCTCGGCACTCGAGAAGACGAGCGCCCGCAGCTCGTCCCCGGGAGCCGGCTTGCGTGCGGGCACCACGGGCCGCGCCCGCAGGAAGAGCGAGAGCGTTCGCGGGCCGAGGCCGTGCGTCACGGGATGCTGGGAGTAGGCGCTGGCGATCGGGTTCACGCCCGGCGCTCCCCCCGCCACGGGTCCGGCCGGGGGATCGATGATGATCCCGTCCGGCAGATCGAAGCCGTACTCGGCGAGCAGAGGCTCGAGGCCGGATCGCACGCCGGGCTCGAGCAGCGCCACGAGACCGCCGCCGGCGGCGAGATAGGCGCGCAGCGCATCGATGGCCTCGTGACCGAAGCTGCGCTGCGGCGACACCACGAGCACGGCACCGGCATCGGCCGGCACGCTCGCGCCGGTCGCCGTGACGAGGCGGTGCACGGCATAGCCCTCGGTCTCGAGCATGGTGCGAAGGCCCGAGTAGCCGGCTGGCTCGACGCTCTCGAGATTGCCCTCTCCCTCTCCGTAGCTGCCGTAGAGCGTCATGACGCCCGGGTTCTGCAGGCGCCAGAGGGCCTCGTAGAGGCGTCCCTCGGTGGGGCGGTCGACCGTCTCGAAGCGGTCTCCGAGCTTCAGCACCACGGCCTCCGTGCTCTGAACGCCGAGCTGCGTGGCCTCACTCTCCGATTCGTCCAGCCAGCGCTCGTGGAGCACGATGGGATGGTTCTTCGCGAGGGTCTCCAGGAAGAGCCAGGTGCGGCGTGCGCGCGCATCGCCGCGTTCGCGATAGAACGTCAGCTCGAGCGTGCCGGAGATCTTGTCGAGCTCCTTGCGGGTCGCTTCCGAGAGCTGGAATCGCTGCTCGACGGTCCAGTCTAGCCGCCAGCCGAGATGCGTCGCCCCGCGCTCGAGCAGCGCGAGAGCGGCGACTGCGAGCAGGAGCAGGCCGAGCCGCGGGAGCAGCAGACGCCGCGCAGCGGGGGTGCCCACGCCCCGCAGTCCTCGCAGGCCGCCGGCCGCCGCGACCAGCAGCGCAAGAGCGCCTGCTGCGAGGTTCACGGACGCGAAGAGACTCGCATCGCCCGTGGCGTAGTAGGAGCCGAGGCCGAACACGAGCGCAATCGCGCCGGCGATGCCGAGCAGGCGGAAGATCATCGGATCCGCACGAGGTCGAGAGAGAGGCGCGCGAGCACGAACCCCACCGCGACGAGGCCGGCGAAGTAGATGGCGTCGGCCAGCGAGAGCAGGCCCTCGGCGAAGCCGGAGAAGCGCGGCTGGAGGGAGAGCAGCGAGAGCATCTCGGCCGCACGATCGCCCACGAAGGGGTTGAGCCAGCCGAGGTCGTAGAGCGCGAAGGCGACCGCGTAGGCCGAGACCGCCGCCACGAGCTGGCTCGCCGTGAACGCCGAGCAGACGAGGCCGATGGTGGAGAGGCCGAAGCCGAGCACGAGCAGGCCGAGGTAGACGGCCAGCAGATGCTGTGCGCCGAGGCCTGCCCGCAGTATGGCGGCCGCGGGGTAGACGAAGCTCACCGCGAGCATGAGCGCGACGAAGAGAAAGGTCGCCACGAACTTTCCGAGCACGATCTGGTTGGGGGTGAGGAGCGAGGTGAGCAGAAGCTCGTCCGTGCCTCGCGCACGCTCCTCGGAGAAGACGCGCATGGTGACCAGCGGTACGAGACCGATCAGCGTGATGGCGAGCTGTTCCATGAGGGGCACGAAGACCTGATCGTGCAGGTTGACGTGCGCCGGCACGGTGCCGCCCTCGAAGCCGCCCGTCACGCTGCTGGTGTAGACGAAGAGGATCTGGTTGTAGATGCGAAGGTGATCGAAGAAGAGCAGCGCGGTCACCAGTGCGATGGCAGTGAGCGTGACGTAGGCGACCGGGGAGCCGAAGAGGACGGCGATCTCCTTGCGGACGAGGGCGAGCAGCGGTCGCATCAGGCCGCCGCCTCCGGAGCGCGGAAGAGGGCGAGCGGGTTGGGGCCGCCCAGCACCTCCGCAGCCGGGCCCACGGCCACGAGCTGGCCCTGTCGCAGCACGGCGACGCGAGAGGCGAGGGCGCGAGCCTCGGCGAGGTCGTGGGTGCAGAGGATCACCGTCCGCTCGCCGCGCAGACCGGCGAGCACTTCGTCCACCTCGGCCTGCTGGAGCGGGTCGAGGCCGCTCGTGGGCTCGTCCACGATCAGGAGCGGCGGATCGTGCAGGAAGGCCTGCGCGAGCGACACGCGCTGCTGGAAGCCCTTCGAGAGGTTTCCCACCAGACGCCGCGCAACGCCGGTGAGCGAGAACCGGACGAGCGAACGCTCCACGGCGGCTGCGAGATCCTCGCCCGCGAGGCCGTGTATCTCCCCCGCGAAGCGCAGGAAGTGGTCGACGCGCAGGTCGGGGTAGAGCCGCGTGGTCTCGGCCACGTAGCCGAGGCGGGCGTGAACCTGCGCCGGGTGCGTGATGGGCGAGAAGCCGTCCACCGTGATCGTTCCCGAGGTCGGGAGCAGATAGCCGGTGATGAGCCGGATGAAGGTGGTCTTGCCGGCCCCGTTGGCGCCGAGCAGGCCGAACGTCTCTCCGGGCTCGATGGCGAGCGAGAGGCGATCGAGGGCGGTGTTGGGGCCGAAGCATCGCGTGAGCGCACGGGCCTCGACGCGGGCCCCGCCATCTCGATGCATGTGCACGCCTCCCCTCGCCACCGGGCCGGAGCCGATTATATTCCGCCCCGCCCGGACCTGACGGGTGGAGGGTGCCGCGAAGATGGGGATGGCGGAAGACGTTCGACCCCAGAGCGGCTCGTGCGCGCGCTGCCGGCGCTCGCTCGACCTCGCCTCGGTCAAGGTGGATGGTCAGTGGTATGGCAACGCGGCCTGCGCCGGTGGCGGCGCGTGCCCGCTCGATGCGCGAGCCCCGGCCGTGCCCGAGGCCTGGCTCTACGCGCGGCCGCAGCGCTTCTTCCGTCGCCGCCAGCCGAAGGAGCTGCTCCGCACGGGCGCGGCGCTGCGTGCGTCTTACCAGGAGTCGAGCGACTCGAAGTAGGCCGGCCAGGTCTTGGCCGCGCACGCTGGATCGCGGATCACCACGCCGGGTACGCGCAGGCCGGCCAGGGCAAAGGCCATGGCCATGCGATGATCGTCGTAGGTGTCGATCTCCGCACCGTGCAGCGGCCCGGGATCGATCGTGAGGGAGTCCGCTCCGGCCTCGGCCCGCGCGCCGAGCTTGCGAAGCTCGCGCTCGAGCGCCGCGAGGCGATCCGTCTCCTTGATCCGGAGGTTGGCGACGTTGCGGATCACGCTCCGGCCACTGGCGAACAGCGCCACGACGGCGAGGGCGAGGGCGGCGTCGGGCATCTCGTTCATGTCGACGTCGACGCCCAGGAGCGGTTGGCCGGGCGCGGGGCCCTCCACCTCGATCGCGGCATCACTTCGCCGGATCCGGCAGCCCATTCGTTCGAGAGCTCCGAGGAGCGCGAGATCGGCCTGGATCGAGTCAGGCGCGAAGCCGGGCACGCGCACGCGGCCGCCGGTGATGGCCGCTGCCGCGAACGGATAGGCGGCCGCGGAGGCGTCGGGCTCGATCCGGTGCCGCCGCGCCGTGTAGGGGCGGGGGGCGAGCACTCGCAGCGCCGCGGGGCCTTCCCACCCGCAGTCTGCGCCGAAGTCGCGCATCACCTGGAGCGTCAGATCCACATAGGGCCGGGAGACGAGCGCACCGCCGTCGAGCCGGAGCAGGACCGGCCTTCGCGCGTAGGGCGCGGCCAGCAGCACGGCCGAGACGAACTGGCTCGAACGCCGCGCGTCGATCGTGGCCTCGCCACCTTCGAGGCCCCCGCCGAGCACGCGCACGGGCGGGCATCCATGGCGACCCAGAATCTCGATGCGGGCGCCAAGAGCCTCGAGGGCGCGAACGAGATCGTCGATCGGTCGCTCCCGCATGCGGGGCGCACCGTCGATCAGAACGGGGCCGGGCGCGAGCGTGGCGGCGGCGGCGACGAAGCGGGCGGTCGTGCCCGAAGCGCGGGCGTCGAGCGGCGCCGCGGGCGTGCGCAGCTGGCCTCCGGTTCCGCCGATGGTCCAGGTGTCGCGCGACCGTGACAGAGAGACGCCGAGCGCGGCCAGACAGCCACGCATCGCCTCCGTGTCATCGCTCTCGAGACAGCCTTCGAGAACGCTCTCCCCGCGCGCCAGCGCCGCGATCAGCAGCGCGCGGTTCGTGATGCTCTTCGATCCCGGGACAGGCACGACGGCATCGAGCGGGCCGCGCGGGCGGACTGCCAGACTCGGCGGCAGACGCGTCTGGCCCGGAGCGGATTCGGTCATCGGGGCCTCGCGCACGGGAGGCCGCCACGCTAGCAGGGACGCCGCGTTGACACCCTCTCCTGCGTCCGTAACACTCCGTCACCGCGAGATTATTTCCGGTTCGAGAGACGCCGTCGAAGGCTGCGGGCGAGCACGCTGAGCCCGCGCGGCGGTGCCGCCGCGCGCCGGGAGGGGGAGGCGCTCTTGCCCAAGGTTCTCGTCAGCGATTCGCTCTCCTCGCAGGGGCTCGAGATCCTCGAACGCTCCCGCGGGATCGAGGTGGTCTACACGCCGGGCCTCGCGCCGGGCGCGCTGATCGAAGCCGTGGCCGACATCGACGCTCTCGTGATCCGGAGCGGCACCAAGGTCACAGGGGACGTCATCGCCCGTGCCGAACGCCTGCGCGTCATCGGCCGCGCCGGCATCGGCGTCGACAACGTCGACGTGCCGGCGGCCACCGCCCGCGGTATCGCCGTGCTGAACACCCCGGAAGGCAACAACATCACCACGGCGGAGCACGCCATCGCGCTGATGGTTGCCCTCGCGCGGCACATTCCCCAGGCCACGGCGTCGATGAAGGCCGGCCAGTGGGAGAAGAACCGCTTCACGGGCCTCGAGCTCTTCAACCGCACCCTCGGCATCATCGGCATCGGCAACATCGGCAGGATCGTTGCCCAGCGCGCGCAGGGCCTCGGGATGCGCGTCGTGGCCTTCGATCCGCACATCGTGCCGGAGCTCGCGGCGCGGATGGACGTCGAGCTGCTGCCGCTCGACGAGCTCCTCGCGCGCGCAGACATCATCAGCGTGCACGTGCCCAAGACCAAGGAGACGACCGCGCTCCTCGGGACGGACGCCTTCGCGAAGATGAAGCCGGGCGTGCTGATCGTGAATGCAGCGCGCGGCGGAATCGTGAGCGAAGCGGCCCTGCTCGACGCGCTCGACGGCGGGAAGGTCGGCGGCGCGGCTCTCGACGTCTTCGAGAAGGAGCCCCCGGATCCCGCAAGCCGCCTCGTGCTGCACGAGAAGGTGATCAGCACGCCGCACCTGGGCGCTACCACCGAGCAGGCGCAGGTGAACGTTGCCATCGCGATCGCGGAGCAGGTGCGCGACTACCTGCTGAGCGGAGTGATCCGCAACGCCGTGAACGTGCCGTCGGTCTCGGCCGAAGTGCTGGAGCAGATCCGTCCGTACGTCGTGCTCGCCGAGAAGCTCGGTCGCTTCCAGGGCCAGCTCTGCCCCGGCGCGATCGACGAGATCGAGATCGTCTACTCCGGCGAGGTGGCCGAGCAGCGCGTTGCCCCGATCACGATCGCGGTGCTGAAGGGCCTGCTCGAGTCGGTGACGGATCGCGTCAACATGGTGAATGCGCCCGTCATCGCCCAGGAACGCGGCATCAAGGTGATCGAGTCGAAGGCGAGCCGCACGCGCGACTTCGCGAGCGCCATCACCACGCGCGTGCGTGGCTGCGTCGACCGCCTGATCGCCGGCGCGATCTTCCAGGGCGGGCAGCCGCGCATCGTGCGCATCGACGACTTCATGCTCGAGGCCATCCCCGAGGGTCCGACGCTGCTGCTCACCAACCACGACCGGCCGGGTGTGGTGGGCATGGTCGGCACGATTCTCGGTGAGGAGCGCATCAACATCGCGCGCATGCAGCTCGCTCTGGTGCGCGAGCGCGGTGAGGCCGCCATGCTCGTGAACGTCGATTCGAGCCCCGGACCCGAGGTGCTGGAGAGGCTGCGCAGCCTGCCCAACATGATCGCGGTTCAGCTCGTGGAGCTCTGATGACGACCGTCGTGGCCGTCGGGGCCCAGTGGGGCGACGAGGGCAAGGGCAAGATCGTCGACTGGCTGGCGCCGCGGGCCGATCTCGTGGTGCGCTTCCACGGCGGCAACAATGCCGGCCATACGCTCGTGGTCGACGGCGAGAAGACGGTGCTCCACGTCGTGCCCGCAGGTGTGCTGCAGCCGGGCACCGTCAACCTGATCGGGCCCGGCGTCGTGGTCGATCCCGAGGTCCTGCTCGGCGAGCTCGACGCGCTCGCGGCCCGCGGCGTGCTGCGCGACCCCTCGCGGGTGCGCGTGTCCGGGCGGGCTCACGTCATCCTGCCCTGGCACCAGGCGCAGGACCTCGCGCGCGAGGAGAAGGCGGCCGAGCGCGCGATCGGCACGACCGGCCGCGGCATCGGCCCGACCTACGAGGACAAGGTCGCGCGCCGCGGCATCCGCGTGGCCGATCTTCTCGATCCGTCCCTGGTGCGCGAGCGCATCGAGCAGATCGCGCCGGCGAAGAACTTCGAGCTGACGGAGTACTACCACTGGAAGGCGATCGACGTGGAGACGCTCGTCGCGCAGTGTCTTTCCTGGGGAAAGCGCCTCGAACCCTACGTCGACCACACCGGCCGCATCCTCGACCACGCGCTTCGGCAGGGCAAGAGCGTGCTCTTCGAGGGGGCGCAGGGCACCTTCCTCGACATCGATCACGGCACCTACCCGTACGTCACGTCGTCCAATTGCGTGGCGGGCGCGGCCTGCACGGGCGCCGGCGTCGGGCCGACGCGCATCGACCGCGTGCTCGGCATCACCAAGGCCTACGCCACGCGCGTGGGGGGCGGACCGTTTCCGACCGAGGAGACGGGGGAGGCCGGTGAGCGCCTGCGTGCGGCCGGCGCCGAGTTCGGCGCCACCACGGGCCGTCCGCGCCGCTGCGGCTGGCTCGACGTGGTGATGCTGCGCGAGGCCGTCACCGTGAACGGCCTCACGGGCCTCGCGGTCAACAAGCTCGACGTGCTCTCGGGCCTGTCCGAGGTGCCGATCTGCACCGCCTACCGCATCGATGGCAAGCTGAGCCACGAGTTTCCGATGACGCTGGGTGAGGTGGCGCGGGCCGAGCCCGTCTACGAGGCGCAGCCCGGCTGGAGTGAAGCGCTCTCGAGCCTTCGGCGATTCGAGGATCTTCCGGCCGCCGCGCGACGCTACGTCGACCGGATCGAGGCCCTCGTCGGCGTGCCGATCGAGATCCTCTCCATCGGCCCGGGGCGCGACGAGACCATCGTGCGCAGCGATCCTTTCCGGCGCTGAAGCGCTTCGGAGAAGACGGCGCACGCCGCGTTTCTCGACACCCCGGGCGCAGGGTGGTGCTCCACCCGACGAGGGCCCCTAGCTCAGCTGGTTAGAGGACCGGCCTTTTGAGCCGAGGGTCCTGGGTTCGAATCCCAGGGGGCCCACCACATCAGACGCGCTCGTGGTCGACTACCGTAGCGGCTCAGTCACTTCGAGCGGCCGCTCGACGAACTCTTGCGGCCTGCTGGAGGCGGCGCAAGAGATCGATCACGTCCCACTCGGCTGCCCAGCGGTCGAGGTACGCCTCGTCCACCGCGGGCAGTGCGTCGAGGATGCTCTCGATGTCCGCGAGGTCCCGGGCACGGCCTGCGATCAGCTTGTGGAGCACGATGTCTTCGACCGCCAGCACCCGCACTCGCTTCCCGTCTTCGAGTGTCTCCACCGGGGCGCGTGCGAGGGCCTCGACCTGATAGGCGGTCTCCGCCACGATGAGATCGACGTCGCCATGATCCGGATGACGCGCACGCAGCATCGTTCCATCGGGGATCGCACGTCGAACTTCCCACCCGGCGGCCCGAAGAGCCGCTTCGATCGATGAGATGCCCGCTGCAGGATCGTGGAGGAGGAGATCCAGGTCCTGCGTGAATCGCGTCTCGGCCCGGTAGACATTCGCTGCAAGGGCGCCAAACCCGGCCC
>CAYOIG010000261.1:0-5477 GCA_964403915.1 uncultured Myxococcaceae bacterium | reverse complement strand
GAGCCGCTCCACGCCTGCAACCTCGCCTGCGCGGGCTGCGGCCGCATCGTCGAGTACGAGGACACGTATTACGAGAAGATGAGCCTCGACGAGTGCTTCTCCTCCATCGACGAATGCGGCGCGCCGATCGTCTCGGTCTGCGGTGGGGAGCCGCTGATCTACAAGCAATATCCCGAGCTCATTGCGGGCTGCTTCGAGCGCGGCAAGCACGTTCAGCTCTGCACCAACGCGATCCTGGTCGACCGCTTCATGGAGAAGGTGCCCCCGCATCCGAACCTCATGCTCCAGGTCCACCTCGATGGCATGCGCGAGACCCACGATCGGTCGGTGTGCGAGCCCGGCGTCTTCGACAAGGTCATCCCGCAGATGAAGCGTGCTGTGGAGCGTGGCTATCGCGTCTCGACCAACACCACGATCTTCAGGGAGACCAGCGACGAGGAGCTCGAGGAGCTCTTCACCATGCTCGACGGCATGGGCGTGCACGGCTTCCTGATCACGCCGGGCTACGCCTATCAGGTGCTCGAGAACGACATCTACATGGCCAAGGGAGAGGTGCACCGCCGCTTCCAGCGAATCAAGAAGATCGCGCAGCGGCACAAGGTGCTGAGCACGCCCCTCTACCTGAAGTTCCTGACTGGCGAGCGCGAGCTGCTGTGCTCGCCCTGGGCCAACGTCACGCGTAACCCGCGAGGCTGGAAGGGCCCCTGCTACCTCATCACCGACGCGCACTACCCGAGCTACCGCGAGCTGATGGAGAAGACCGACTGGGAGTTCTTCCGCCAGCGCCGTGACAAGCGCTGCGAGAACTGCAAGCTGCACTCGGGCTTCGAGCCGAGCGCCGCCGAGGAGATCACGCGCAGCTTCTCCGACGCGCTCGAGTTCGGGCGCTGGGTGGTGCGCTAGTGGCGAGCTGGCTCTCGCGCATCGAGGAGCCTGCCGACCTGCGGCGCGTGCCGCGCGAGGGCCTGCGGGAGGTGGCCAACGAGCTGCGGGCCCATCTGGTCGAGGTGGGCTCCGAGATCGGCGGCCACTTCGCCGGCAGTCTCGGCACGGTGGAGCTCTGCGTCGGTCTGCACTGGGTCTTCGATACGCCGCGCGACCGCATCGTCTGGGACGTCGGACACCAGGCCTACGGCCACAAGGCCCTGACGGGGCGGCGCGAGGGGTTGCGCGCGATCAAGAAGGCAGACGGGCCGAGCGGCTTCTTGCGCCGGGCCGAGAGCCCCTACGACGTCTTCGGCGCCGGCCATGCCGGAACTTCCGTGTCGGCCGCCCTCGGCATGGCGGAGGGACTGCGCCGCGCGGGCACGCGTGAGCGCGTGGTCGCGGTGATCGGCGACGGAGCCGCGACGGTGGGCATGTCGTTCGAGGGCCTCAACCACGCTGGCTTTCTCGGCACGGATCTGAAGGTCGTCTTCAACGACAACGGCATGTCCATCGCGCCCAATGTCGGCGGTCTCTCCCAGGCGCTCTCGCCGCGCCCGTACTTCGAGGCCCTCGGCCTGCGCGTGGTGGGGCCGGTGGACGGTCACGATCTGCGCGAGCTGCTCGCGGGGCTCGAGGTGCTGCGCGACGCCGAGGGTCCGGTGGTGCTGCACGTTCGCACGCGAAAGGGTCGCGGCTTTGCGCCGGCCGAGGCCGATCCCTTCGCCTGGCATGCGACGTCGCCGTTCTCGATCGAGACCGGCGTTCGCCGCACGGCAACTGGCGGCCCGCCGAGCTGGACGGCCTGCTTCGCAGAGGCGCTGATCCGGGTGGCGGATCGCGACCCGCGCGTGGTGGCGATCACGGCGGCCATGCTCGACGGCACCGGCCTCGACGTCTTCGCACGCCGGCATCCGGATCGCGTCTACGACGTCGGCATCGCGGAGCAGCACGCCGTGACCTTCGCCGCGGGGCTCGCGGCCGAGGGCTTCCGGCCCGTCTGCGCGATCTACTCGACGTTCCTGCAGCGCGCCTTCGATCAGATCGTTCACGACGTTGCGCTCCAGGGCCTGCCCGTGATCTTCGCCCTCGACCGCGCAGGACTGGTTGGCCCCGATGGTCCGACCCATCACGGCGCGCTCGACATCGCCTATCTGCGGGCCGTGCCGAACCTCGTGAGCGCGGCGCCGCGGGACGAGAACGAGCTGCAGCATCTGCTCGCGACCGCCGTCGAATGCGGGCGCCCCTTCGTGCTGCGCTTTCCCCGCGGTGCGGCGCGCGGCGTGGCGCTCGATCCCGATCCGAAGCCGGTCGAGATCGGCCGTGCCGTGGTGCTGCGCGAGGGGTCGGACGTGACGCTCCTCGGCCTCGGCAAAACGGTCGCCACGGCGGAGTCGGCGGCGGAGCGATTGGCCGAGGTCGGCATCGATGCGGCGGTGATCGACGCGCGCTTCGTGAAGCCCCTCGATGTCACGACGCTCACCACGGCCGCACGCCGCAGCGCGGGCGTGGTGACGATCGAAGACCATGCGGCCCAGGGCGGCTTCGGCAGCGCGGTGCTCGAATGCCTGGCCCGCCACGCGCCGGGAACGCCTGCGCTGGTGCTGGGTCTGCCCGACGAGTTTCTGGAACACGGCGAAGTCGCGGATCAATGGCGGCGCGCCGGCATCGACGCAGCTTCGGTCGCGGAGCGAACCCGAAGCTGGCTGGGGGGATCGAAGTGAGCGAGCTGCTGCAGATCGACGGGACGGAAAGGCCGGCGACGGGTCCGATCGGCGGGGTGCCGGGGCACGCGGCCGTGACCGACGCCATCACGCGTGCACACGAGCACTTCTGGAAGGGCCAGGAGCCCGACGGGCACTGGGTCTTCCCGCTCGAGGCGGACGCGACGATCACGGCGCAGTACGTGATCTATCGCCGCTGCATGGGGCTCCCCATCAGCGAGCGCGACCGCCTGGCCGCCGAGCGACTGCTCTCGACGCAGCAAGAGGACGGAGGCTGGTCGCGCTTCGAAGGGGCGCCGAGCCACCTCTCGCTCGCGGTGGAGGCCTACTTCGCGCTCAAGCTCGTGGGCCATGGTCAGGACGAGCCTGCGCTCGCAAAGGCGCGCGCCTTCATCCTGGCCAGCGGTGGCGTGGCGAAGTCCGGCGTGTTCACGCGCATGTGGCTCTCCTATTTCGGCGAGTTCCCGGTCCGCGGCATCCCGGCGACACCGGTCGAGATCCTGCTGCTGCCGGAGCGCTTTCCGCTCAGCGTCTACGAGATGTCGTCCTGGGCACGGGGCACGGTCGTCCCGCTCACGATCCTCCAGGCGCTCGACTTCCGGGTGCCCCTCGAGAAGGGCCGCGGCGTGCGCGAGTGCTGGACCTCGTCGCCGGAGACGGCCGATCTCTCCTTCGATCCGGGGCGCGAGCTGCTCAGCTGGCGGCGCTTCTTCACCCACCTCGACCAGACGCTGCACGCGCTCGGCCGCGTCACGGGCTGGCGGCCCTTCCGCAAGCGCGCGCTGCGCGAGGCCGAGCGCTGGATCCGCGAGCGGCAGGACCGCAACGGGAGCTGGGGCGGGATCATCCCTGCCATGGTGAACTCGACGCTGGCGCTGAAGGCTCTGTGCGGCGAGGACGACGAGGCGGTTCGCCGTGGCCACGAGGCGGTGGAGGCCTTCACGGCGCCCATGCCCGGCGGCCTCATGCTGCAGCCCTGCGTCTCACCCGTGTGGGATACCGTGCTGGTGGCCAAGGCGATGCTCGATTCGGGCGCGCGACCGAACGATCCGCGCCTCACGCGCGCGGGCGAGTGGCTGATCGAGCGCCAGATCCTGGGCGTTCGCGGAGACTGGGCGAAGAAGCGGCCCTTCGCGCTCCCCGGTGGCTGGGCGTTCGAGTACGAGAACGTCCATTTCCCCGACGTCGACGACAGCATCGCGATCTGCACCGTTCTCGATCGCATGCAGCTTCCCGACGAGAAGCGCAAGCAGGCGTCCATTCAGCGCGGACTGCGCTGGGTGCTCAACATGCAGAGCGCAAACGGGGGCTGGGGAGCCTTCGATGTCGACAACGTGCGGGAGATCTGGAACGAGATCCCCTTCGCCGACATGAAGGCCATGCTCGATGCGCCGACGGCCGACCTGACGGGCCGAGCGCTCGAGATTCTCGGCCATTTTGGATACACGCTCGCCTCCGTGCAGGCGGAGCGTGCGCTCCGCTTCGTGACGGAGCGCCAGGAGAACGACGGCTCGTGGTGGGGCCGCTGGGGCGTCAACCACGTCTACGGCACCTGGTCGGTGCTGACCGGTCTCGAGAAGATGGGCTTCGGCCCCGCCGACACGCGCGTGCGTCGCGGCGCAGACTGGCTCGAAGCCCACCAGAATGCCGACGGTGGCTTCGGCGAATCTCCCGGCACCTACCAGGAGCCGGGAGCACGCGGGCAGGGGCCCTCGTCGGTGTCGCAGACGGCGTGGGCGCTGATGGGCCTCGTGGCGGCAGGCCGAGGCGGAAGCGAATCCGCCCGCCGCGCTGCCGACCATCTCGTCGCGCGGCAGGAGGCCGACGGCACGTGGACCGAGCGCGAGTGGACGGGCACCGGCTTCCCGGGACACTTCTACCTGCGTTATCACGGCTACCCGCAGTACTTCGCGCTCTCGGCCCTCGGGCTCTGGCTCCGCGACCGCAGGAAGGCGAGCGGCCGGTGATCACACGCGAGCGCAGCGAGGCGGATCTTCGCGCCTGCGAGGCGCTCGCGCGCGCGCACTACGAGAACTTCGCCATCGGCTCGCGGCTGCTGCCGCGCGCCACACGCCGCTGGCTCGCGGCGATCTATGCGGTGGTGCGCGTGGCGGACGACCTCGCCGACGAGGGGGTTCCCGGCGCACCTGCGGGCCCGCTCTCGCCGGCCGAGCGCGAGGCGCGCCGATCGGCACTCGAGGCGTGGGAGCGCGGCCTCGAGGCCGCCGCCGCCGGGGGCGAGGCGCCGCACTTCGCGCAGCGCGCGGCCGGAGAGGCGGTGCGTGCGCTCGGCCTTCCGCTGGAACCCTTTCGGGCGCTCTTCCGCGCCTTCCGCCGCGACCTCGCGCAGAGCCGCTACGAGAGCTTCGACGACCTGCTCTCCTACTGCCGCGACTCGGCCGACCCGGTGGGCGAGCTCGTGCTGCGCCTCTTCGGCCAGTACGAGCCGCGCCTCACGATGGCATCGAATGCCATCTGCACGGGCCTGCAGCTCGTCAATCACTGGCAGGACGTGGCGAGTGACGCGCGCCGCGGGCGCCTGTATCTCCCGCTGGAGGATCTGACGCGTTTCGGTGTGACGCCGGATTCGGTGCTCGCGGGTGAGGATTCTCCTGCGCTGCGGCGCCTGCTGGCGTTCGAGACGGCGCGCGCGAGGGCGCTCCTCGAGAGCGGAGCGGAGCTGGTGGCGTGCGTTCGGGGGAGGCTGCGGCTCGAGGTGGCGCTGTTCCGGCGCGGGGGCCTCGCGGCCTGCGACGCGCTCGCGCGCGCCGGGTTCGCGGTGCAGGCCGGCGCGCCACGGCTCGGCCGGCGCGATCGCCTGCGCGTGCT
>CAYOIG010000260.1:0-9491 GCA_964403915.1 uncultured Myxococcaceae bacterium | reverse complement strand
CTACGCCTGCCTCGGCGAGAGGCCGCTCGCGCTCGGAGCGACGGCCTTCGATGCCCTCGCCTTCGATGACGGCAACCTCGCCGGGATCCAGGAGACCTCGAGCGACGCATCGCGTTCGATCGATGCCTGGCACCTTCGCGGCAAGCTCTCGCTGTTCGACACGATCGATCTGCTCGGGGGGTTCCGGCGGGAGAGGATTCTGCTCCAGTCGTTGAACGACCCCTTTATACGCGATCCCGTGACGGGCGAGGCGCTCGAGTTCCTCGGGGGGCCAGCCACGTTCCCGAACCGCTACCTGTATCTCGACCGGCTCGACAACCCCTTCACGCAGGAGGTCGGGGTAGGAACGATCGAGAACCGCGGGCCGGGCTTCGTCTTCAATGACCAGCTCCTCGGTGTTCCGCTGACCGCCGGGCCGTGCCGCGGCGACGACGGAAGCATCCCCGGCATCACCTGCATCGACTTCAGCGACGAGGACTCGCTCCGATCCTTCTTCGACGGCCGCATCGACGAGGAGCTGCTCCTGCCTTCGGCGGGGCTCACGATCCGGCCCCTCGAGGGTCTGATCCTGCGGGGGGCATGGTCGAGAACCGTCGCTCGCCCGTCCTTCCGCGAGCTCGGCTACTACGTGACGGTCGAGCCCGGCACCAACGACCTGATCGTCGGCAACCCGCAGCTCCAGCTCTCGCGGGTCGAGAGCTACGACGCTCGCGCAGAGTACACGTGGGGAGCCCGGGGCGACCTCGTCGCCCTCAGCTACTTCACCAAGGAGATCGAGAATCCGATCGAGGCGCTGCTGCTCACCGATCCGACCCTGCTCCCGTCGGTGTTGGGCTACCAGACCTTCTTCAACAACCCGGCGACGGCCGACCTCTGGGGCATCGAGGCCGAGGCGCGCGTGAGCTTCGGCTTCTTCGAGGATATCGACGCCATCGCCGATTGGTCGCCGGACTGGCTCGAATACCTCTCGATCGGCGGCAACTACACCTACATCAAGGCCGAGGTGCCGCGAACCGCCACCGACATCGCGGCCACGCAAGCCTTCTACGCCGTCCCCGAGGGCGAGACGGCGCTCTTCCAATCGCTTCCGCCGACCCGCCGGCTCTTCAACCAGCCCGAGTGGATCGCCAACGCCGACATCTCGTTCGATCATCCGGACTCGGGACTCCGCGCGACGCTCGCGTACTTCGCGATCAGCGACGTGCTCGACGCCGCTGGCTCGGCCACGGTGAATCCCGAGACGGGGCTGACCTTCGCGTACGTTCCCGACCGCTACGTGGGCGCGTACATGGATCTGCGCGCGACGCTCAGCAAGACCTTCGTCCTTCCCGGGAGCTTCGGCGAGATGATTCTGTCGGCCACGGCCAAGAACCTGACGAACAGCTCGCGCAAACTCGTCTACGACTCGACACAGACCAACAAGGAGATTGCGGAGCAGGAGCTGCGCCTCGGGCGCGACTACAGCTTCGCGATCACCTTCCGCCGGCGCTTCTGACGCCCGCGCTGGTCCGCGTCGAGGCCCGACTCGCCGCTGCGCGCGGCCGGGTGCTGGGAGCGATCGTGGTCGCCTCGATCGCGATCCGCGCCGTCTATCTCGCGCAGGCCTGGGATGGCCCGATCCTCGCATTGCACCGCTCGCCGATGAGCGACATGCACTTCAACCATCTCGTGGCGAAACAGGTGGCGAAGGGCGATCTGCTTCTTGCCGAGCCGCTCCATCCCTTCCACCAGTGGCACGAAGCCCTGGCCGCTCGGTACTTCGCCGCGAATCCCGGCGCCGAGCGCGAGCTGGCACTGGCGTGGCAGGGGCCGGGCGAGCCCCCGCCGCCGGCGCGGCGGCTCTGGGACGTCTGGTACGGGGGCAACACCTTTCATCAAGAGCCGCTCTACGCGTACCTTCTCGGAGCGAGCTACGCGCTCGCTGGCGAGAGCCCCCTTCCGATGCTGCTCTTCCAGCTCGCGGCCGGCGTGCTCGGCAACGTGCTCGTTGCGCTCGTGGCGAGGCGCTGCTTCGGCGATCTCGCCGGGGCTCTCGCCGGCGTGCTCGCCGTGCTCTGCGCTCCGCTGCTCTACTACGAGCTGGTGCTGCTGCGAGACTCCCTCGTCGCGACGCTCGGGATGGCGCTCGTCTGGCTCGTGCTGCGCGCGATCGAGCGCCCGTCTGCGCTTCGCTTCGCCGCTCTCGGTGCGGCGGGGGGTGTCGGGCTGCTCGCGAAGTCGAGCCTCGCGCTCTTCCTCGCGGGCGTGTTGGCGTGGCTCTGCGCCACGTACCTTCGCGAGCCGCGGCGCCTCGCAGCGCGTGCTGGCAGCTTTCTCGTCGTGCTCGGCCTCCTGCTCGCGCCAGCGGTGGCCCGCAACCGGGTCGTCGGAGCGCCGGCGCTCGCGCTCTCGAGCGTCGGTGCGATCACCTTCGTCGCCGCCAACACGGAGGACTACGGGCGAACGGGGGAGATTGCCGGCGAGTTCTTCGTGAGCGAGCAGCATGCGGCGGGCGTGATGGGGCGGACGGGAGGCCGCCTCGTGCCGGCCGCCCTCGCCGCGCTCGCGACGCACGATCACGTGCCGAGCTACCTCGGTCAGCTCGCCACCAAGCTCGGAGCGATCCTCTGGTGGTACGAGATCCCGAACAACACGAACTTTCTCCATTTCGGACTCCACGCCTCCGTCCTGCGCTGGCTCCCGGTGACGTTCGCGCTGATCGGTCCCCTCGCCGTTCTCGGGCTCGCGCTCTCGGCTCCGGCTTTCCGGCGGATCTGGCCCCTCGAGCTCTTCGTTGCGACGAGCCTCGCCGTCTTGCTCGGCTTCGGCGTCTTCTCTCGGCTCCGGCTTTCGCTCGTGCCGGCGCTGATTCCATTCGCGGCCTTCGCCGTCGTTCGCCTCGTCGATCTCGCGTTCGCCCGTCGCTTTGCGGCGCTCGCGGGGTCGGGCGCCGCTCTGGCGCTCCTCGCGGCGTGGACGCTTCGGCCGCTGCCGGCCGCGCATCCCGCGATCCGCCCGAGCGACTACAGCGCGGCCTACATCGCCTTCTACGGGCCGGAGGTCGACCGCGCCTACGCGAGTGGAGCGCCGTGCGAGGCAGCGGCCGTCTACGAGGAGTCGCTCCGGGGCGAGCCCTCCGAGGTCGGACGTTTCGACGCAAGCGCGCCGCCCGAGCGTCCCCATCAGGTGCAGCTCGCGACGATCTACCGCAAGGTCCACGACCGGCATCGCGCCGCGCTCGAGGCGTGCCTCGCAGCGGCCGCGGAAAGCTCCGATCGCGAGCGGCTCGCCGAAGCGCTGGAGCGCGCGCGACGCCATGCCGAGCGGCTCGACGCGGCGCTGGCCGCCGCGGGGCGTTGACCCTTCGCCGGCGAACGCTGCGAAAGCTTCGTGATTTCGCCGGGTTGACGGAGCTCCGGCCGCGCCCTACCGTCGACCGTCGCTGGGGCCGTAGCTCAACTGGGAGAGCGCCGCGTTCGCAATGCGGAGGTTGTCGGTTCGATCCCGATCGGCTCCACCACCGACTTGCCGGGCCGGCCGTCGGCGCCCTGCCGGCGGCCGGCTCCCGGTGCTCCGGGCCTCCACGCTCGCCAGCGATCCCGGGCACGATGGATTCCGGAAAAGGAACTACGCTCGGACTCGCATGTGGGTCGCGAAGGTCAACGAGCTCATCGGATCCTCGCCCGACGGCTTCGAGGCGGCCGCGCGATCCGTGGTCGCGCGCGCGAATCGTACGCTGCGCGGCATCACCGGCATCGAGGTGATCGAGAAGCGCGCACGGGTGGAGCACGGCGAGATCGTCGAGTACCGGGTGCGGATGCGGCTCGTCTTCGACATGGCCCCTGAAACCGAGCTGCACTGGTGAGGAGCGTGCCATGGCGGTGGCCAGCGTGTCGACCATCACGGCCGCGTCTCCCATCGGATGGGAGGATGCGACCCGGCGCGGCTTCGAACGGGCCCGCAAGACGCTCCGCAACATCACGGGCATCCAGGTGGTGGAGGAGAAGGCCCGGGTCGAAGAGGGGCGCATCACCGAGTTCCTGGTGACGCTTCGGATCATCTTCATCCTCGAGGATTCCGACTCCTAGTGCGCGCGCGAAGCTCGCGAGCACGCGCCGGCGGGGCCTGCTGTGCTGCCTGCGATCGTCACGGCCGGTGATCGCCGGGCGGCGAAGGCCGTCCATGGCGAGAGCAAGGTCTACCTCGAGATGGGCGGGCTGCCGCTGGTGGCGCACGTCGTGCTCGCGCTGCAGAGGGTGCCCGAGGTCTCCGAGGTCTGGGTGGTCGGAAACGCCGCGCGCCTCGAGGCCGCCCTCGGCGCGCCACGCGTGCGCGCAGGGCTTCGCAAGCCCCTCCACCTGGTGCCGCAGTTTCGAAATCTCTACGAGAACGCATGGCAGACCTATCGCCGGCTGCTGCCCGGTGCAGGGCCGGGCGGCCGCGATCCGGTCGGCCCCGACCTCGACCAGCGGGTGCTCTACCTCTCCGGCGACCTCCCCTTCGCGCAGCCCCAGGAGATCTCGAGCTTCGTGCGGCAGGGGCTCGCGCTCGACGTGGACTACGCGGTGGGCCTCGTGAGCGAGGATTCGCTCTCGGCCTTCTATCCCGCTGCCCCGGGCGAACCGGGGATCCGCATGGCGTACTTCAATCTCGCCGAGGGCCGGTTCCGGCAGAGCAACCTCCATCTGGTGCGGCCCGCGCGCATCGAGAACCGGCAATACGTCGAGGATCTGTACGAGAACCGCTACCAGAAGGAGTTCGGCAACATCGTCCGGCTGGCGTGGAAGCTGCTGAGAACGGAGCAGGGCGGCGCGCGCGTCCTCTTCTACTACGCACTCATGCACCTGGCCGGGATGGTGGACCGGCGTGGCTGGCGCAGGCTCGCCGATCGGCTGCGGCGCGGCCTGCCGATGCGCCGCGTCGAGGCGACGCTGTCGCGGCTGCTGCGTACGCGAATGCGTTTCTGTGTGACCGACGTCGGCGGCTGCGGCATCGACATCGACAACGAGCACGACTACGACGCAGCGAGCGCGCGCTGGGAGGAGTGGCGCGCCGCGCAGGAGACGCGTGCGCTGGCGCTGCACGGGCCGCTGGGCCTGCCGCCGCCGGAGGGCCTGCCCGCTCCGCTCGTCGTCCATCGCGAGGCCGAGCGTGTCGAGGGTTGACGAAGAGGTTCTCGCCGTCCGGCGGAGCGCCGGACTCTTCGAGCACCCGCGCCGCGGCCTGCTGGAGGTCGGTGGCAGCGATGCCCGCCGCTGGCTGAATGGCATGGTCACGAACGACGTGGCGAGCCTCGCAGAAGGGCCCGAGCGCTCGGGATGTCCGGCGCTCGTGCTCACCCACCGCGGGCGCATCGTGGCCGACGTGCAGGTGCTGCGGGTGCCGGAGGGCTTCTGGCTGGAGACGGCAGCGCCGGCACGGGATCTCGCCGAACGGCTCTCGAAGCTCGTGATCGCCGACGACGTGCGGCTCACGGACCGCAGCGCCGACTTCGCTCGCTTCGGGCTCGAGGGCCGCGCGTCGCGGGCGGTGCTGGAGCGCGCCTTTGGCGCCCTTCCGGCGCTCGCGCCGGATGCCTGGATCGAGGGCAGCCTCGCGGGCAGGACGCTGCGGATCGCGCGCTTTGGCTGGAGTGGCGAGGATGCGTACCAGCTCTTCGCGCCGTGCGATGGCGCTGCGGCCGTGCGCGAGCACCTCCTCGCCTCGATGCCCGAGGCCGCGAGACGGCTCGTCTCGCAGGAGGCGCTCGAGGTGCTGCGCATCGAGGCCGGGCGACCGCGGCTCGCGGCCGAGCTCTCGGAGGAGGTGCTGCCGCCCGAGGCGCGGCTCGAGAATGCGATTTCTTACACGAAAGGGTGTTACATCGGACAGGAGATCGTGGCGCGCCTGCGCTCGCGGGGTCACGTGAATCATCTCCTGGTGGGACTGCGCTTCGCGGACGGCGGGCTGCCGGAACGAGGCGCGCGGGTCTGCGCCGGCGAACGTGAGGTCGGTGAGATCACGAGCATTGCGCGGTCGCCCCACGCGGGCGCGATTGCGCTCGGCTTCGTGCGCGCCGGTTGCGATGCGCCGGGGACACAGCTCGACGTCGCAGGCCTTCCGGCAAACGTCGCCGCGCTTCCCTTCGTGGCGCCCGCGGAGGCGGCGCCCTGATCCGAGCGGGAGGAGCGCAGCGCGGCATCTTGTTGGTGTTCGCGAAAGAGCCGAGCCCCGGGTTCGTGAAGACGCGCATGGTGCCGCCGCTCTCGCCGGAGCTCGCTGCTGCGCTCTACGCCGCGATGCTCGACGACGTGCTGGAGCTGACGGCCGCGGTCGCTCCGGATCTCGGGCTGGAGCCCGTGCTGGCCGTGCATCCGCCGCAGGCCGTGCTGCCGCTGGCAGGCCGGGCACCGGCTGCGTTTCGCGTGATCGCGCAGCGCGGCACCGATCTCGGTGCCCGCATGAGCCATGCCGTGGCCGAGGCGGCGGCCGGCGGCTTCGATCCCATACTGATCCGTGGCAGCGACAGCCCGGCGCTCCCGGCGGCGACGCTTCGCGACGCCGTGGAGGAGCTCGCAGAGGCCGATCTGGTGGTGAGCCCGGACCGGGATGGCGGCTACAACCTGGTGGGGCTGCATCGCCCCGTTATGGGGCTATTCAGCCACAGGATGAGCGTGAGCTCGGCCCTCGATGAGATGCTGCAGAAAGCCGCGGAGGAAGGGCTTCGCGCAGAGCTCCTCGAGCCGGGATTCGATCTCGATACCGTCGGTGATCTCGGCTGGCTCGCTGCGGAGCGTGCACTAAGGCCCATCCTCGCGTGCCCTCGCACGCTCGCCCTGCTCGATGAGCACGCGTTGTGGCGTCATGCACGGCCTGACGGCTGACCCTGCCCGGTGTTGCAGGCCTCTCTCGCTGGAGTGGGCAGCCCGCGTGAAGGGAAGCGGCAAGGTGAAGGGAACTCCCAACACCTCCCGACACCGGAAACGGTACTGGCAGGCAACTTGCATCTTGCCGGTGTGCGGAGGGTGATCTGCTGCCGGCAGGGGGAGCAAGAAAAATTCAAGTGGGAGGCGGCAAAGCCCGAAAGCCTTGCCTACAATGCGCGGGCAAGGCCACGTGAGAGCGTGGTCCGCGCCGGGAGTGACAGAGATCGTGGAACACTTGCGCCACGCCTCGAAGAGGGATCAGTCCCCCATCCGAACCCGATTCTCACTCACCGGAAGAGTTCTCAATCGACACAGTCAATCAAGGAGGGGTGTCGCAATGCGATCCAGCTGGAAGGCGCTCGCCGCAGTGGCGGCGGGTCTTTTCGTGGCGCCGCAGCTCGCTGCGGCGGACGAAGTTCAGGATCAGTTGAAGAAGATGCAGGAGCGGATGTCGCAGCTGGAGGATCGTCTCCAGTCCACGACCGATCAGCTCTCCGTCACAGAGGAGCGCGCGGCCGAGCAGCAGCAGATGCTGGAGCGTGCAGGCGTCGCCACCGCGAAGGGTTCGCAGTCGGGTCTCGACTCGTTCCTCGATACCCTCGAGTTCGGTGGCTACGTCGATGCGACGTACAACTACAACATCAACCACCCCGACGGGAAGCCGGATCTCGGCAACGCATTCGTGCCGAACCTGTCGGGCGCCAATGGGCTCTACGGCTCGAACCTGACCGACGCTTCCGGGTTCAACATCGAGGCGCTCAAGTTCGAGCTCGAGCGGCCCATCAACGTCGAGAACCGGGGCGGCTTCCGGGCCGACATCGTGTTCGGTGAGCAGGCACGGCTGCTCAACGCGATGGGCTACACGGGTCTCGGGGTCGGCACGACCTGGCCGGCGTATTCGGTCCTCGCGGCGGCCGAGAATGGCGTCGCCATCTACGACACGAAGAGCGACTCGCAGGTTCACCTGTCGCAGGCGTACGCGCAGTACCTCGCGCCCATCGGTGACATCACCTTCAAGATGGGCAAGATGTACACGCTGCTCGGCGCCGAGGTCGTCGATTCGCCCTACAACTTCAACATCACGCGCTCGATCCTGTTCTACAATCTCCCGATCGAGCACATCGGCGCGATGGCCAGCAAGAAGTACGACAACGGGCTGACCTGGGAGCTCGGCGTCATGAACGGCTGGGATCGCGACAACGGCGCGGACTACAACAAGTCGAAGACGCTGCTTGCTCGCCTCGGCTGGCTCGGCGAGAGCTACGGCGTCCTCGGCAACCTGATCTACGGTGCCGAGCAGTACGGTCGCGAGGACAACAAGCGCGGCGTATTCGACCTGGTCTTCACGGCCAACCCGATCGAAGCGCTGGCGATGTACCTGCAGATCGACATGGGCTGGGAGGACTTCGGCAACTCGTTCGCGATCAACGATGGCGCCCCGAACTTCAACCAGAAGACTCCCTTCTGGTTCGGCATCGCCGGTGCCGGCCGCTATGCGATCACGGATCGCCTCGGCCTCGCTCTGCGCGCCGAGTGGTTCAGTGACGACCGGAGCGGCTTCTTCTGCACGCAGGGCGTCAACGGGGCCGTCGTGAATTTCAATACGACCGGCAACAACTCGAATGGGTGCGCGGCTTCGGGCATCAACCTCTCGAGCTCGGTGTACGAAGTCACGGCCACGCTGGACTACGCGCTCACGAGCCAGCTCACCGCACGGGCGGAGTTCCGCTCCGACTGGGTCAGCAACCAGGAGGGAAGCGACAACTTCTTCCGCAGCGCGACGACACGGACGCCGGGAAGCTACCTGCAGCAGAACCAGCAGGTGCTCGCGGCGCAGCTCTACTACCGCTTCTAGCGCGTAGAGCTCTCGGGTACAGGGGCGTGACGCCATCCGGCGTCACGCCCCTTCTTTTTTGGCAGCCCCGCCGGCGCTCCGTAGCCTGCCCACCCGGCGAGCAGCCGATGCCTCCGAAGCGGGCAGCCCGCAAATCCGAACGCTCCTACTTCGCTGAAACGCGCGCTCCGCAGCTCTCCGGGTCTCATCTCGCTGGCACACGCCTTGCTCAACCGTGCAGCCAACAGCGCACGGGCGCGGGCTTGCCCGACCCCGAGAAGGAGTGCCTGATGATCGCCTTGCTCACCGCACCGCAGCCTGCGGCCCGCCGGCTGAAGGGAGCGGCCCTCGCCGCTCTGCTCCCGCTGCTCCTGGCCTCGGCCGCCTGGGCCGAGGGAGAGGCCGCACCCGCCCCGATCGACTCGGGCGACACCGCGTGGGTGCTGGCCTCCTCGGCGCTCGTGCTGCTGATGACCCTTCCCGGGCTGGCCCTGTTCTACGGCGGCCTCGTACGCACCAAGAACGTGCTCAACATCTTCATGCAGTGCTTCCTCGCGGCCGGCGTGGTGGGAGTGCTGTGGATCGTCCTGGGCTACAGCCTCGCGTTCGGCACAGGAGGTGCCTTCATCGGCGATCTCTCGAAGATGGGCCTGGCCGGCATCACGATCGATTCGACGGTGACGAACTTCGCAACGCCCGTCCGGAACATCCCCGAATACGTCTTCGTCATGTTCCAGGCCATGTTCGCGATCATCACGCCGGCCCTCATCATC
>CAYOIG010000259.1:0-1670 GCA_964403915.1 uncultured Myxococcaceae bacterium | reverse complement strand
CTCGGCGTCGAGACCGAGTGCGTGCTCGATGCCGACAGCGTGCTCGCACGCGCGAAGACGGCGGCCGGCGAGGATCGACCCTTCGCGCTGGTCTTCGTCTCCGACCTGCTGCCGGGTGAGGCGGCCTTTGCACTGCCGGCGAAGATCCGAGCCGTCCCGGGAGCCGCGAACCTGCAGCCGCTGCTGCTGTCGACCACGATCTCGCGGCGCACCAGCGAGCGCGCGCGCGAAGCCGGCTTCGCGGCGCAGCTCACGCTGCCGGTGCGCCAGTCGCATCTGCACGACTGCATGCTGGCCCTGCTGCCCGAGCGGGTGTCGCGGCCGCGCTCCGGTCGCTGCGCAGCCCTCGAAGCATCGGAAGGCAGACCGAACGGGCTCCCGGCTCCGGTGCCGCGCGTGCTGGTGGCCGAGGACAACCCGGTCAATCAGAAGCTGGCGCGGCGCCTCCTGGAGAAGCTCGGCTTCGAGGTGGAGCTGGTCGAGAACGGTCTCGAGGCCGTCAAGGCCATGTCGGCGTGTCCGTTCGATGCGGTGCTCATGGACTGCCAGATGCCGCGCATGGACGGCTTCGAGGCCACGCGCGAGATTCGCCGTCGTGAGGCGAAGGGGCAGCACACGCCGATCATCGCCGTCACGGCGAATGCCATGCCCGGCGATCGCGAGCGCTGCCTCGAGGCGGGCATGGACGACTACGTTGCGAAGCCGGTGAAGCGCGACGTGCTGGCCCGGACCCTCGAGCGCTGGCTCGGCCGCGAGCCCCGGGCGGAGGCCTGCGCCGGCTGAGCGCAGCTCGGGCTGGCCCCCGGGGCAGCGCCTTCCGTGGCCTCGAATATCGGGCCGGGCTGCGACGCCAGAGGTAGGGGCCGGCAGAGAAGCTACCGTCCGCCCTCTCGAAGGAGGCCCCTTGACACCCCGATCGCCGCTTCGCCCGCTGCTCGCCGCCCTGCTGCTCGCCTTCGCCGCCGCCGCGCACGCGCTGCCGCCCGGCGTCTCGCAGGGGCCGAGCGTCGAGGGCATCTCGGAGTACCGACTCGCGAACGGTCTGCGGGTGCTGCTCTTTCCGGATGCGTCGAAGCAGACCACGACCGTCAACGTGACCTACCTCGTGGGATCGCGGAACGAGGGCTACGGCGAGACGGGCATGGCCCACCTGCTCGAGCACCTGATGTTCAAGGGGTCGAAGCAGCATCCGAAGCTCACCGACGAGATGGCCCAGCGCTTCTCGGCCATGAACGGAACCACCTACTACGACCGCACCAACTACTACGAGACGTTCCCGGCTTCGAAGGAGACGCTCGAATGGGCGCTGCGCATGGAGGCCGATCGCATGGTCGCCTCGCGCATTGCGAAGAGCGATCTCGACAGCGAGATGAGCGTGGTGCGCAACGAGTTCGAGCTCGGCGAGAACCGGCCGACGAGCGTTCTCTTCGAGCGCATGATGAGCACGGCCTATCTCTGGCACAACTACGGCAACACGCCGATCGGGGCGCGCTCCGATATCGAGAACGTTCCGATCGAGCGGCTGCAGGCGTTCTACCGCACGTATTACCAGCCCGACAATGCGTTGCTGCTGGTGGCGGGCCGCTTCGACCCCGAGGCGACGCTCGCCTTCATCGCGAAGACCTTTGGCGCCATCGCGCGGCCGGCGCGAAAGCTCCAGCCGACCTACA
>CAYOIG010000258.1:0-3084 GCA_964403915.1 uncultured Myxococcaceae bacterium | reverse complement strand
GCACGCCATTGGCCGCAAAGGCGAGCGCGGTATCGCCGATACCGCCGCCGCAATCGAGAACGCTGCCGCCGAGCCGCTGCGCGAGCGCCACGGCCACGTCGTGGAGGAGATGCTTCGGTGCGTCCTCGAGGTGCCACGCGGCGTACTTGAGGAGGTCGAGCTCGCCGAGGGAGGCATACAGGCGGTTCCTCTCCTCCTCGGTTCGCGGGTTCGCTTCGATCCAGCGCCGGTTCCTCTCGTCGCGGGCCGTCGCCATGCGCGCTTCGATCGCGCTCGGGTCGAGCCCGAGGAAGCGGCCGGTATCCGCCCGAAGGCTGGCGACGAGCGAGGCGTACGGATGCTGGAGGCGCGCCATTGAGACGCAGGGTAGAGTCGCGCCGCGCACTGCGCATCACGCGGGGGCCCGCCGTGCACGAGCGTTTCGTCGACTGGCTCGCCTGCCCCGCCTGCCGCGGCGACCTGCGCCTCGAAGCCGCCACCCTTCGCAACGGCCAGAACGTTCGCGAAGGAACGCTCGCCTGCGTCGGCTGCGGCGCCACCTACCCCATCCGGCGCTCGATCCCGCGCTTCGCGGGCGACACCGGCTACGTCGACAGCTTCGCCTGGCAGTGGGAGCGCTGGCACCTGCTGCAGCGCGACTCCTACAACGGCACGCGCACGCTGCGCGAGGGGCTCCTGCGCCGGACGGGCTGGACGCCCGAGCTGCTGCGCGGGAAGTCCTTCCTCGAGTGTGGCTGCGCCTCCGGCAACGACACCGAGATCTGGGCCAGCCTCGTGGGCACACTGATCTCCCTCGACCTCTCGAACGCCGTCGACCAGATCCCGGAGTCGATCCGGGAGAGCCCCGACGCGCTCGTCCTGCAGGCGGACATCTTCCGGATCCCGCTGAAGGAGGGGCGCTTCGACTGCGTTTCCTGCCATCGCGTGATCCAGCACACGCCGGATCCCGAGGCTGCCTTCCGCTCCATGGCGCGTGCCGTGCGTCCCGGCGGCGAGCTCTTCGTCCACAGCTACGACACGCACTGGAAGTCTCTGCTGCAAGCGAAATACCTGTGGCGCCCCCTCACGACCCGGCTCCCGCACCATCAGGTCTACCGCGCACTCCGCGTCGTCGGGCCCGTGCTCTACCCGCTCGTCGGCGCACTGCGCCGCGTGGGCTTCCTGCGCAAGCCCGTGAAGCTCTTGATCCCGTTCCGCAACCTCTCCCGGGGCATGCGCCGGCAGGGGACGAAGCTGACGGAGCAGGAGCTCTACGTGCTGAGCCTGCTGGTGACCTTCGACGCGCTCACGCCGCGATACGACATCCCGAACTCACCGCGCACGATCGGCCGCTGGTTCGCGGAGGCCGGCTTCACGGACGTCGCCCTGCTCGGGCGCAACCCCGTGAAGATGAAGGGCCGCCGGCCGGAGACCGGCTACCTCGCCAGCAGCTCCCGCACCGCGTTGGAGCCACAGGCGAGCGTGTCGGCCAGCGAGACGCCGCCCAGGTAGGAGCCGGCGAGGGCGAGACCCGCGTGCGCGGCGATCCGCGTTCGGATCGCCGCGACGCGGTCGAGGTGATCGAAGGCCGGCTGCGCCACCGCGCGCGGCCAGCGCGTGAGCGAGAGCAGCCGCGCTTCGCCGCGCAGCCCGACCGTGCGGGAGAGATCGGCCTGCAGGCGTGCGAGCAGCGCGTCGTCGGGAAGGTCGATGGCCGCAGGCGAGCGCATGCCACCGAGGAAGCACGTGAGGAGCTCGGAGCCCTCGGGTGCTCGCCCCGGAAAGAGCTGGCTCATGAACAGGCAGCCGAGGATGGTGAGCCCGGCCTCTCGCGGCACCAGGAAGCCGAAGCCCTCGATCGCGCGGGCGGCGTCCTCGCGCGCGACGCCAACGGAGAGACTGACGATGGGCGCATAGGCGATCGCGCCCAGCAGCTCCGCGGCGGCAGGCTCGATCGGCCGAAGCAACGCTGCGGCCTCGGGCGCCGGAAGCGCCACCACGACGCGCGCGGCGCGGAGCGACTCTGCGCCAGCGCGGTCGGTCTCGACGCGCCAGCCAGCGGTCTCCCGCACGAGCGCGACGGCGCGTGTGCGCGTCGCGACGGCCTCGCCGAGCTGCGACGCCATTCGGGCCGCGAGGCCGCCAATTCCGCCAGCCGCCGACCAGCTCCCGGAAAGGCCACGCGCGCGGGCGGCACTTCGCCGGAGGGCTTCCTTCACGAAGCCTCGCACGATGGAGCCATGGTCGCGCTCGAGATCGACGAGACGGCCGAAAACGGCCGCGGCGCCGAGCTGGCGCTCGTCGCCCGCATAGACGCCCGTGAGGAAGGGCGCGACCAGCCGCGAGAGCGCCTCGCTGCCGAGCCGGCGTTCCACGAAGTCTGCGACCGACTCGGCACTGCCGTCGCCGCCGCGCACGAAGGGCTCCGCGAGCAGACGCAGCTTTCCGCGCGCCGTGAGCAGTGGCGTGCGCACAAAGGCCAGCGGCCCCATCGGCACGGGCTCGAGCCGCCCCTCGTGCCAGAGAAAGCGCAGCCGGCTCGCCGGCGACGCAGGGACGAGCACCCCCTCGAGGCCGTGCGCCCGCAGGAAGGCCAGGGCCGGCGCCTTCACCTGAAGCGAGTTCGGTCCGCGTTCGACGAGGAATCCGTCGATGGACTGCGTCTGCGCCACGCCGCCAGGCCGCTCGCCGGCCTCGACGACGCAGACCTCCAGCCCCTGGCGCCGCAGCTCCAGTGCGGCTGCGAGCCCCGCCGCCCCGGCCCCGACGACGATGGCATCGGTCATGCGCCGAAAGGGGTCGCGGCGAGGCTCTTTGCCGCTTCGACGAACGCACGCACGCCCTCGACGGGCGTATCCGGCAGGCAGCCGTGGCCGAGGTTGAGGATGTGGCCGCGCGCCGGACGCGCCAGCTCTGCAATCCGGCGCACGCGCGCCACGATCTCCTCGGGCGGCGCAGCGAGGGCGCAGGGGTCGAGGTTGCCCTGCAGGCTGGCTCGGCTCCCGGCCAGGCGGGCCGCGGCGCCGATCTCGCAGCGCCAGTCGTGCGAGAGCACATCCGCTCCGGATTCCAGCATGGAATCGAAGAGATGCGCGCCATCTTTGA
>CAYOIG010000257.1:0-4746 GCA_964403915.1 uncultured Myxococcaceae bacterium | reverse complement strand
GAGACGCGGATCGGCCGGCCGTTGCGGAAGGCGCCGCCGCCGCGGACGGCGTGGTAGAGCTCGTCCATCAGCGGGTCGTAGACCACGCCTACCGTCCGGACACCCTCCCGCTCGACGCCGATCGAGACGCAGAAGCGCGGGTAGCCATGGGCGTAGTTCACCGTGCCGTCGAGGGGGTCGATCACCCAGCGCCAGGTCGCGCCCTCGATCGCGCGATTGCTGCCCTCCTCGGCGAGGATGGCATCGCCCGGCCGCTCGCGGCGGAGAGTCTCCACGATGAGCGCTTCGCAGCGTTTGTCGACCTCGGTTACGAGATCGACGGGAGCGCTCTTGGTGCCGATCTCGAGCACGGTCTCGTAGCGCTCGCGCTGCACCGCTCCGGCCTCGCGCGCCAGGCGCGCTGCGAGGGCGAGGGTGTCGAGGGCCTCAGACACGGATTCCTCCTGCCGGCGGCGCGGCATCGAGACGAAAGAGCGCCCGCGCGTTGGCGGTCGTGATGCGCGCGACGTCCTCCGGCGCGCGCCCGTGTGCCCGCGCGAGGGCCTCGCCCACGAGCGCAACGTAGGCCGGCTCGTTGCGCCGTCCGCGAAAGCCTTCCGGTGCGAGCAGCGGCGCATCGGTCTCTACCAGCAGTCGGTCGAGGGGAAGGGCCGCGGCCACCTCGCGCAGCCCGCGGTCGCGCTTGAAGCTGAGGATGCCGGAGAAGGAGACGTGAAGACCGGCGTCGAGCGCGCGACGCGCGAAGTCGAGGGTTCCGGTGTAGCAGTGGAGAACGCCGCCGAGAGCGCCGCCGCCCTCGGAACGCAGGATGGCGAGCACGTCCTCGTAAGCATCGGGCCCGTCGCCCCGGACGTGGATCGAGACGGGCAGATCGTGCCGTCGCGCGAGGGCCACCTGCTCGGCGAAGACCGCGCGCTGCGCCGTTCGCGGGGAGTGATCGTAGTGGTAGTCGAGGCCGCACTCGCCGATGGCCACGACGCGCGGCCGTGCGAGGCAGCTCTCGAGGAGGGCGCGGCCGGCGTCGTCGAGCTGTGCGGCATCGTGCGGGTGGACGCCGGCGGTCGCGAAGACGCGCTCGTCGCGAGCCGCCAGCTCCGCTGCGTGCTGGTTGTGCAGGATGCCGTAGCCCGCACCGATGGCGAGCATCGTGTCCACACCCGCCGCGCTCGCGCGCGCGAGCACTGCCTCGCGGTCGGCATCGAACTCGGTGGCCGTCAGGTGCGCATGGCTGTCGAGCCACATCAGGGCTTGCGGGCCTCGAGACGCGGGAAGAGCGCGTCGCCCTTGCGCGTCGGCGAACCGGCGGTGACGCCGCCCCAGCGCAGCGCGTCCTCCGGCAGCCGTGCCGTCTCGAGCGCCCCGGGCAGGCCGATGCGGGCGAGGATCTCGGCGCAGGCGTCCGGCAGGAAGGGCGCCAGCAGCAGCGCCACGACGCGGAGCGTCTCGCAGGCGGCATGCAGCGTGGTGCGGACGATCGGCCCTCCCGCCGGATCCTTGGCGGCCTTCCACGGCGCGCGCAGGTCCATGAGCCGATTCGCGGCATCGACCAGCCGGAAGATCTCCTCGAGGGCGCGGTGCAGCTCGAGATTCTCCACCAGCGCATCGACGCTCTTCGCGGTCTCGGCGGCGAGCGCGGCGAGGGCGCGCTCGGGCTCGCCGATCGAGCTCTCATCGGGCGCCGGCACGCGGCCATCGGTGAAGCGTTCCGTGAGGTTGAGCGTGCGCGAGACGAGATTCCCGAGGTTGTTCGCGAGATCGGCGTTGATGCGCTCGACGAGCGCGGCGTCCCGTAGATCGGCGTCGAGGCCGAAGCTCATCTCGCGGAGCACCGCGTAGCGGAACGCCTCGAAGCCGTAGCGCTCGCGCATGGCCAGCGGCGAGAGCACGTTGCCGAGGCTCTTCGACATCTTCCGGCCCTCGACGTTCCAGTAGCCGTGCACCGAGACGTGGTGCGGCGGCGGGAGACCGGCGGCCTTCAGCATGATCGGCCAGAAGATGGTGTGGGGCTTCAAGATGTCCTTTGCGATCAGGTGCTCGACCGCGGCCCAGCGCGCGGAAAACTCCGGAGCGTCCGGGTAGCCCGCGCCCGTCAGATACGAGATCAGCGCATCGAACCAGACGTAGCAGACGTGGTCGCGGTCGAAGGGCAGCTCGATGCCCCAGTCGAGGCGGGTCTTCGGCCGCGAGATCGAGAGGTCGCCGAGGCCGCTCTCGTCGCGCAGCATGGCGAGCGCCTCGTTGCGGTAGCGCGCGGGGCGAATGAAATCGGGATTGCGCTCGATGTGATCGCGCAGCCAGCCGAAGGCGCGGCTCATGAGGAAGAAGTAGTTCGACTCGCGGCGCGCCTCCGGCACGCGCTCGTGGTCGCGGCACCGGCCGTCCACCAGGTCGCGGTCGGTGAGAAAACGCTCACAGCCCACGCAGTAGAGGCCGTCGTAGGCGCGCAGCTCGATCCAGCCGTCGTCGTACACCTTTTGCAGGATGGCCTGCACGTTGCGTTCGTGGTCGGCGTCGGTCGTTCGAACGAAACGGCTGGCGCGCAGGCCCACCTGCTCCCAGACGGACTGGAACTGCCCCGCAATCTCGTCGGCGAAAGCCCTCGGCGCGAGGCCGCGGGCGGCTGCGGCCTCGACGATCTTCTCGCCGTGCTCGTCGGTGCCGGTGACGAGCCAGGCGTCGTAGCCGCGCAGGCGGTGAAAGCGCGTGAGCGCATCGGCCACGCAGTAGGTGTAGGCATGGCCGATGTGGGGCTCGGCATTCACGTAGTAGATGGGCGTCGTCACGTAGTACGAGCCGCTCACGGCGAAGCCTCCCGCAGCGCCAGCAGCGCGCGCTCGACCACCATCTGCGGGTTCGCGTTTCGCTGCACGAGACCGCGCCGGGCGGCCCTCAGCGTCGCAAAGGCGGCGAGCGCGGCGCCGAGATCGGGCTCCTCGGCCCGCGCGCGCCGCGTGATCTCGCGGTGGAGCCACGCCGTGGCGGTCTCGAGCAGCTCCTCGACGGCCGCCGCCGATTCGGCGCGTGCTCCGCGATACTCCTCGGCCCAGTCGAGCAGGGCGGAGACGTCCATGCGCGCGATGTCGTCGAAGCGCGCCGCCAGCGCGCGCACCGCGTCGGGGGCGTCCTCACCGAGCCGGGCATCGGCGCGCGGCACCGGGAACGCCACGCGCTGACAGCGGGAGCGAAGCGTCGCCAGCAGGCCCGCCGCCGCCGAAGCCACCAGCACCAGCGTGGTGGCCGGGGGCGGCTCCTCGAGCAGGCGCAGCAGCGCATTCTGCGCCTCGACGTTCAGCCACTCGGCTCCCTCGATCACGGCGGCACGGCGCCCGCTCTCGGAGGACCGGAGCCGAAGCTGCGACTGCAAGGCCCGGATCTGCCCGATGCGCACGCGCGTATCGCCCTCTCCGCGGGCCACCCAGACCAGATCGGGATGCTCACCGACGTGCCGGTAGAGGGGGCCGCGTTTGCCCGCGCCGTCGAGGGCGACGTCGTTCGGCGCGGCCGAGCGCCGGCAGTGGACGCAGGCCTCACACGGATGCGTGCCGCCCGCGCTGCAGACGAGAGCGCGCACGAAGCGCAGCGCGGCCGCGGCCGGCGCTGCGCCCGGGCCCGCGAGCAGGTAGGCCGAGTGGATGCGGCCGCTCGCGAGGCTCTGGTCGAGAAGGTCTTCGGGAGAGCGCGCGGTGTCGTTCACGGCGGCCGGAGTCTAGCCACGAGAGGCTGCCGCGCCCCTGCCTGGCCTCGCTGCGGTCAGACTGCGACGACGGCCTTGACGGCCGGCACCGCGGCGCGCAGCGCCGGCTCGACGGCGAGACGAAGCGTGGCGAGCTGCGCCGGACAGGTTGCGCAGGCCCCGCCGAGGGCGAGCCGCACCGTGCCGTCGTCGTCGACCGCAACCAGCTCGACGTTGCCGCCATCGGCCACGAGCGCGGGCCGCAGGCGGTCGAGGGCGGCCTCTACCCGTGCATGGAGCGGATGGGGCGGGCGCGTGCGCATCGCCTCCGGATCGGCACGACGCGAGCACGCGTTGAGGGCGGGCCCTTCGCGGGATAGGCTGCCAGATCGGCGCGCCGGCGAGGCTGCGACGGTGTCAGGGGGGCGCATGAAGATCACACTCAAGCTCTTCGGATCGCTGCGAGAGGCCGCGGGGACGCGGACCCTCGCGCTGGAGCTGCCGGCGGGGGCCAAGATCGAAGATCTGCGGGAGGCCCTCGCGGCCCGGCTGCCGGAGGCCGCCCGCTTTGGGCCGCGCGTCGCCGTGGCGGTGAACCAGGAGCTGGCCCCGCCCGGGACGGCACTCGCGGAGGGGGACGAGGTGGCGCTGCTGCCCCCCGTCTCGGGCGGTTCCGGCCGCTGCACCCTCTCCGACCGGCCGCTCGACGTCGACGCCGTGGTGCGACGGGTGGCGGGGCCGGATGCCGGAGGCGTCGTCACCTTCGTGGGGCAGGTGCGCGATCACGCGCGCGGGCGCGCGATCGACCACCTCGAATACGAGGCCTACCCCGGCATGGCGGAGCGGGAGCTCGAGAAGATCGCGGCCGAGGCCGCCGAGCGCTGGCCGGGCGTGCGCGTGGCGGTGGCCCATCGCACGGGAATCCTCGCGATCGGCGACATCGCCGTGGTGGTGGTGGCCGCGTCGGCGCACCGGGGAGAGGCCTTCGAGGCCTGCCGCTTCAGCATCGATGCGCTGAAGGAGCGCGTGCCGATCTGGAAGAAGGAGGTCGCAACCGACGGCGCCTATTGGGT
>CAYOIG010000256.1:0-4314 GCA_964403915.1 uncultured Myxococcaceae bacterium | reverse complement strand
TGGGAGAGGAGGATCTGCTCGGCGGCGGGGACGCGCCCGCGAGCGCGCACGGCTGGCTTCTCGACCGGGCGACGGCCGGCCTGTGCGCCATCGAGACCGGCGTCGTCGAGCGGGCGCTCCGGATCACGGCCGACTACACCGCAAAGCGCGAGCAGTTCAACCAGCCGATCGGGGCGTTCCAGGCGGTCCACCAGCGGGCAGCCGATGCCTTCATCGACATCGAGTGCGTCCGCTGGACGATGTGGCGCGCCGTGAGTCGGCTCGCAGAGGGTGGGGACGCCGCCGCCGACGTCTCCATTGCCAAGTTCTGGGCGGCAGAGGGCGGGCACCGCGTCACCTACGCGGCCCAGCACCTGCACGGCGGGATCGGTGTCGACGTCGACTATCCGATCCATCGCTACACGCTGTGGTCGCGGCAGATCGAGCTCACGCTCGGCACTTCGAAGGAGCACCTGGCGCGTCTGGGGGAAAGGATTGCGGAGGCGCGGTAGTCTGCGCCTCGCATGACCGATCTCGAGCTGGGGATGGTGCTGCTCTCGGCGCTGCTGCACGCCGCGTGGAACCTGTTCGCGAAGGGCAGCCGCGACCCGATGTCGTTCTCGCTGGTGCTTTCCGTGGTGCCGGCGGTGCTCCTGCTCGGCTTCCTTCCGTTCATCGACCTCGCCGAGGTGCCGGTCGCCGTCTGGAAGCTCCTTGCCGTGACGGCCGTCGCGCACGGGCTCTACTTCCTGTTTCTCACGCTGGGCTACGAGAAGGGGGATCTGTCGGTCGTGTATCCGATCTCGCGCTCTGCGCCGGCTTTCGTGACGCTGGCGGCGATCCCGCTCCTCGGTGAAGTCGTCTCACTCGTGGGAGCGATCGGAATCGCGATCGTCGTGCTCTCGATGTGGCTGGTGCAGACCGAGGGACGCGTGCGTTGGCACGCATTCGTCGAGCCGGGCGCGGTCTACGCCTACGTCGCGCTCCTGGCAACCGTCGTCTTCTCTCTCGTCGACAAGCGCGCCATGACCATCTTCGCGGCGGCGCCGTGGAGCTCGCCCGTACCGAAGGCGGTCCTCTACTACTTCCTGCTCTGCGCAGCATCGGCGTTCGTCTTCGTGCCGAGTGCGCTGTACCGTCTGCGTCCCGGAGCCTTCCGGGCGGTCGCGACGCAGGAAGGCGGTCGCGCGCTGATCTCCGTGGTCGTCAGCTTCGCGAGCTACGCCCTCATCCTCGAGGCGCTGCGCACGGCCTCGGTCAGCTACGTGACGGCGACTCGGCAGACGAGCGTGCTCTTTGCGGTGGGTCTCGGCATGGCCTTCCTGCACGAGCGGCCGAGCCGCCCGCGAATCATCGGGGCGGTCGGAACGGTGCTCGGCGTGGTGTTGATTGCGCTCCGCCCATAGTTCGTGTCGACTGCCTCGTCGCCGCCCCGCGTGTCGTAGACTCCAAGGCCGGGGGCTGGAGCACGGCCCGAGGGCCGTTGCGTGCGGAGCTCCGGGGAGCCGGCGGAGGGAAGGATGACGAAGCCCGTTTCCGCCGCGAGCCGGGGCAATCCGTACGAAAACCCGGAGCTGCTGCGCTGGCTCGACAGCTACGAGGGCCTGCCCGCGATCACCGATCCCGGTGAGAGCCGGGAGGAGCAGGCGCGGCGCGAGGGCTGGCAGGATCGCGCACACCATCTCTTCGGGCTTGCCGGCGCGGTGCTCCCGGGGCTGACGCTCGCAGCAGGGCTCGCCTGGGCCGGGGAGTCGTTGGCCCACGGCATCGGCCGCAGCCTGCTCGGCCTCGAGAAGAGCCCCGTGAGCGGGATCCTGGTGGCGATCCTGCTCGGCCTCGTGATCCGGCAGGGGCTCGGGCTGCCGGTGGTCTACGACGCGGGGCTTCGCCTTTGCGTGAAGCGCTTGCTTCGGATCGGCGTCGCCCTGCTCGGCATCCGGCTCTCACTCTCGGCTGCGGGGAGGATCGGTCTCGTGGCCGTGCCGATCGTCGTCGGCTGCATCGTCGCGGCTCTCGTCACCGTGTCGCGGATCAGCCGCGCGCTCGGTCTACCGCCCCGTCTCGGCACGCTCATCGCGGTCGGGACGAGCATCTGCGGCAATACGGCCATCGTCGCCACCGGCCCGGTGATCGGCGCCGACGACGACGAGATGAGCTACGCGGTGGGCTGCGTCACGCTCTTCGGCCTGCTCGCGCTCTTGCTCTACCCCTGGGTCGCGCACGGCCTCTTCGCGGGCAATCCGGTGCTGGCCGGGCTCTTTCTCGGCACCGCCATCCACGACACCTCGCAGGTGGTCGGCGCCGGGCTCCTCTACGCGCAGCAGTTCGGCTCAACCGTCGCCCTCGATACGGCCACGGTGACCAAGCTCGTTCGCAATCTCTTCATGCTCGGCGTCATCCCGCTGATGGCGGTCCTGCACCACCGCGGCACCGCCGAGAGAGCGGCGCGCAGCCGAATGCCGCTCGTGCAGATCGTTCCCCTCTTCGTCTTCGGCTTCATCGCTATGACGGCACTACGCAGCATCGGCGACGCAGGAGACCGGCCTTTCGGACTGCTGACGCAGGAGAGCTGGCAGGCGCTGATCGCGCTGCTGAGCTCGGCGGCGACCTCGTGCCTCGCGGTCGCGATGGCCGCTGTCGGCCTCGGCACGAGCTTCACCAAGCTGCGCGTCCTCGGTCTTCGTCCCCTCGCCGTTGGCATGGCCGCCGCGCTGCTGGTCGGTCTCGTGAGCTTCACGCTGATTCGCGCGACACAGGCCGTGGCGGGGCCTTTCTGATCTCGCGCCGCGGCGCCTTCGCACCGCTGGGCGCCACGCATGCTCACGGGAGCACCACGAAGAATACGAGAACGGCGTAGAGCAGGGGGATGGCCCAGCTCGCGAGCCGGTCGGTGCGGCGGACGCGCTCCGGATCGCTTCGCATGCGCGCCGTCTCGAGGACGCTCACGCCGACTCCGATGGTCATGCAGGCATAGGCGACGAGGAAGAGCCGGTCGATCGGCGTCAGATAGGAAATCTTCGGCAGGTTGAAGCTCATGGCGAACTGTGTCGCGATGCAGGCGAGAAAGCAGGCGAGGGCGATGGCGACACGGTCGTGAAAGCTGTGGATGTCGACGAAGAAGATGGCACAAGAGAGGAGAAGAACGAGACTCACGGGCACGAAGACGGTGAAGACGTAGAAGCGCGGGCTCCGTGCGACGCTGATGTGGATCACCAGCTCGGAGAAGTCCTCGTTCCAGCCCGTGATCGCCGAGGTGCGCGTCTCGGCCTCGATCCCTTCGATGGCGAGACCAGCGAAGTCGTCCCCGGCGTCGAAGCCCAGATGGGCTGGATCGGGCACGAGGACGAGCTCGCGGTGGTCCCCCTCGAAGCTCTGGAATTTGAGGTCGAGGCTCTGCCGATCGAAGGGGAAGCGGCGCAGGTCGAAGTTGGTGCGGAAGGTGCTGGAGAGGCCCATCCGGTAATCGACCGTGCCGTCGGCGCCGATGGCGAGGGTGCGATTCGTGATGCTCGGGATCGCGGTGTTCACGAACTCGAGGTTCGGCCACCAGATCTCGGTGAGCCGTGCAGCGGCAGCGTCGTCCTGGTAGGTGCGCACGGCGTGCCCCGGCACGGCGCCAGTGAGGGCCAGGCGAGGATCCTTCCAGCGCAGGTTCAGATAGATGTCGGCGTCGAAGGACTCGCTGCGCTCGTCCACCGAGATGAGGTTCAGCAGGTAGAAGCCGATCTCGACGCGGATCGGCCGCGGGCCCGGCGGCGGGCTCACGGACTCGGCCGCTTCGCCGCGGGCGCTCGCCGCGAGGCCGAGCGCGAGCAGGAAGGCGGCGCCTCGCACTCTGGTTCTCATGCTCCCCCTTCTTCGGTGTGGCTCCAGCGGCCGGCTGCACGCTAGATCGCAGCGCCGCAGCCGTCATGTACTTTACGGCGCGGCGTGAAAGAGGTGGCCCGGGGCCGCCTCGGGGAGAGATGTCCTGACCCAGACGAAATGCGGGGCTGCCAGGGCGCCGCGCACGAATGGCCCGCGGACCACACCCGATTTCGTCGACTGGCGCGCGCCGATCGTCGCGGGCCTGCGCGAGGAGGAGCGCCTCTTCCTCGGGAGCGTCCGGAACCCGCGGGAGGAGGAGCGGCGCGTGGCGCGCATCGCGCGCGAGTTCATGCGCGGCATCCGAGCGCTCGACGGCGTGGGGCCCGCGGTCACGGTCTTCGGCTCGGCGCGTTTTCGTCCGCGACATCCCTGGTACCGGCTCGCGGTCGAGATGGGGCAGCGGCTGGCGGCCGCGGGGTACACCGTCGTAACGGGCGGCGGCCCCGGGATCATGGAGGCCGCCAACCG
>CAYOIG010000255.1:0-3501 GCA_964403915.1 uncultured Myxococcaceae bacterium | reverse complement strand
AGCGCATCCTCGACGCAGAGCATCGAGGGCGTGTTGATGGTCGCGCCTTCGAAGAGGCTCTCGAGGAGCTTGCCCTTCTCGAAGAGCCGGAAGATCTTGGGCAGCGGCCAGGCGGGGGTATGCGTGTTCAGCCGCTCCACGGCGCGCGGCGAGAGGGCGAGCATGCCGTGTGCGGCCTCTCCTCCCAGAACTTTTTGCCACGACCAGGTCACGACGTCGAGCTTCTCGAAGTCGACGTTCATCGCGAAGACGGCCGAAGTGGCGTCGCAGAAGACGAGGCCGCCGCGGTCGCGCGGGATCCAGCCCGCATTCGGAACGCGGACGCCCGAGGTGGTGCCGTTCCAGGTGAAGATCACGTCGCGGTCGAAATCGACCGCACGCAGATCCGGGAGCTCGCCGTACCCGGCGCTGAGCACGCGCGCATCGAGCCGAAGCTGCTGCTGCACGTCCTCGGCCCAGCCGGCGCCGAAGCTCTCCCAGACCAGCACGTCCACGGGCCGCGGGCCGAGCAGGCTCCAGAGCGCCATCTCGATCGCGCCGGTATCCGAGGCCGGCACGATGCCGAGACGCCAGCCCTCGGGCAGACCGAGCAGCGCGCGGCTGCCCTCGATCACGGCCTGCAGTCGCTTCTTCGCCACGCCCGCGCGATGCGAGCGGCCGAGCAGGGCCTTCTCGAGCGAGGCGAGGCTCCAGCCCGGGCGCTTGGCGCAGGGTCCGGAAGAGAACTCGGCGCGGCGGGGGCGTCGGGTGGGCTTCATGCGTCCTTCCTCGTTTGATCCATGGAGCGGGGAGCGGCGGCGCCGGGTGTCTAGCCCGCCAGCAGGCTGCGCGCGATCTGCGAGATCTGGATCTCGTCGGTGCCGGCGTAGATCTGGAGCACCTTGGCGTCGCGGGCGAGCTGCTCCACCTGATACTCGGCCATGTAGCCATTGCCGCCGAAGAGCTGCACGGCCTCCATGGCCACCTTGGTCGCGGCGCGCGCGGAGTAGAGCTTCATCGCGGAGGCCTCGGCGAGGGTCATGGTCCGGCCCGCGCCCGCCAGCTCGATGTGCCGGAACACCATGTTCTGCACGTTCATGCGGGCGACCTCCATGCGCGCGATCTTCTCCTGGATGAGCTGGAACTCGCCGATCGGCTTTCCGAACTGCACGCGCGTCTTCGAGTAGCCGAGCGAGAGCTCGAGGCAGCGCTCGATGATGCCGAGCGCCATCGCGGCCACGCCCGAGCGCTCCATCGAGAAGGTGTCCTTCGCACCGGCACGGCCGGCCTTCGCGGCGCGCTCCTCGCTCTCGCCGAGCAGGCGGTCCCGGCCCGCGCGTACGTCCTGCAGGAAGAGCTCGCCAGTGGGCGAGGAGTGCAGGCCCATCTTCCGCATGCGCTTCGACTGCGTCAGCCCCGGCATGCCGCTGTCGAGCACGAAGTGGAGGATTTTTCGGTCGCGGGGCTCGACACCCGGCTCATCGAGCTTGCAGATGAAGACGATGGTGTCGGCATAGGGACCGTTGGTGATGAAGGTCTTGCTCCCGCTGAGCACGTACTCCTCGCCGTCGCGGCGAGCGATCGACTTCATGCCGCCGAAGGCGTCGCTGCCGGAGCCGGGCTCGGTGATCGCCCAGGCGCCGATCTTCTCGAGGGTGAGGAGCGGGAGCGCCCAGCGCTCCTTTTGCGCGATCGTGCCCTTGCCCATGATCGACGCGGCCGTGAGCCCCATCGAGACGCCCATCGCGGCGACGAGGCCCGGGCTGAAGCGGCACAGCTCGATCACGGGGATCATCTGCAGGGCGGCCGAATCGCCGCCCTCCGTGCGCTCCTTGTGCGCTCCGGACTCCACCTTCTGGCCGCTCGCCCGCGCGGCCTCGGCAGCCTTCTCTTTCTCGATCTGGTGGCGGAAGCGCTGGCGTGCCATCTCGTCCATGCCGAAGGTGCGGACCATCTTCCGGATCACGTCGTAGGGCGGCGCGTCGCCGTGCTCGAGCTCCTCGATGCGGGGCTTGATCTCCGCTTCGACGAACTTGCGCACCGCATCGCGGATCATCTGCTGGGACTCGCTCCACTCGATCATGGGGGCTCCTCGGAAGTCCTCGAAGGGGAAGGCCCGGTGGGCCGGAGGAGGGATTCTGAGGCGGATGCCGCGGCCTCGCCAGGGCCGATCCGCCCGCGCGCGGTGGCCCCGTCGGCTGCACTGCTACCTTCGCGAGCGCCGCCACGGCGGCCTTTCGGGAGGAATCGATGGCCCTCGACGAGTCGACGCTGCGCCTCGCAACCCTCGCCCTGCACGGCGGTCAGACGCCCGACCCGGCCACGAATGCGCGCGCGGTGCCGATCTACGCCACCAGCTCTTTCGTCTTCGATTCGAGCGACCACGCCGCGAGCCTATTCTCGCTCTCCGAGTTCGGAAACATCTACTCCCGGCTCATGAATCCGACCTGCGACGTGCTCGAGAAGCGGCTGGCCGCGCTCGATGGCGGCGTCACGGGCCTCAGCTTCGCCAGCGGGCAGTCGGCGATCACGGCGGCCCTGCTCACGATCGTCCACAGCGGTCAGAACTTCCTCTCCTCGCCGAGCCTCTACGGTGGCACGTGGACGCTGTTCTCTCAGACCTTCAAGAAGCTCGGCATCGAGGTGCGCTTCTTCGATCCCGATGATCCCAAGTCGATCGAGAGACTCGCCGATGCGAACACGCGCTGCGTCTACCTCGAAAGCCTCGGCAACCCCAAGAACGACGTCCCCGACTTTCGCGCGATCGCAGACGCGGCCCACGCGATCGGTGTGCCCGCGATCATCGACAATACGGTGATGACGCCGGCGCTGCTGCGCCCCATCGACCACGGCTGCGACATCGTGATCTACTCGCTCACCAAGTTCCTGGGCGGGCACGGCGTCCACATCGGCGGGGCGATCGTCGACGGCGGGAGCTTCCGCTGGGCCGAGGATCCAAAGCGCTGGCCCGAGTTCTGTGCGCCCGATCCCTCGTATCACGGCGTCGAGTTCACGAAGGCTCTCGAGCCGATGGGCAACATCGCCTACAACGTCCACATTCGGACGCACTGGCTGCGCGATACCGGCGCGGCGCTCTCACCCTTTGCGGCGTTCCTCTTTCTCCTGGGCATCGAGACGCTCCATCTGCGAATGCCCCGGCACTGCGAGAATGCGCTCACTGTCGCGCAGTGGCTCGAGAAGCATCCCGCCGTCGAGTGGGTGAACTATCCCGGGCTTCCTTCGCACCCCTACCATGCCAGCGCGCGGCGATACCTTCCGAACGGAGCCGGCGGCCTTCTCGGCTTCGGCATCCGCGGGGGCCGCGAGGCGGGTCGCCGCTTCATCGACTCCGTGAAGCTGGCGAGCCATCTCGCGAACATCGGCGATGCGAAGACGCTCGTGATCCATCCGGCCTCGACGACGCACCAGCAGCTCACCGAAGCCGAGCAGCGTGCGGCCGGAGTGAGCCCCGAGTACGTCCGTCTCTCGGTCGGCATCGAGGACGCGGCCGACATCCTCGCC
>CAYOIG010000254.1:0-2533 GCA_964403915.1 uncultured Myxococcaceae bacterium | reverse complement strand
TGTTCTGCGGCAGCCATGCGGCCTCGGTCCCTCCTGCGCGGCGCCTTTGCGCCCCGCCCCTCTGGCAGTCTCTCATCGGCGCGCGGCGGGGGGCGCCGGAGGGCCCCGGCCGAGCCCCGCAGGATAAGTCGCGCAGGGGTGGCTGGCGAGATGGAGGGCGTGGGAACCGACTGCTGGCCGGGCGGCAACCCAGGGGCATGGCTTGCCCCGCCGCCCGGGGCGAGGGAAACTATTTTCCCTCGAGGACTGGCGTTCCGATAAGTGGAAGTAATTTTCCAAAGGCCCGGGCCAGTCCCGCCGATGCCGGAGGGCCGATCACGCGCGTTCGGCGCGGGCCACCGCGGGCCGGAGTGAATCCGGCCCTTTCAAACCCGAGGGGAATCCATGGCCGACCAGATCCGCGTGCTCGTGATCGATGACGATCCGGGTGTCCGCGACTACCTCGAGGCCCTCGTCTCGCGCCAGGGCTATCAGGTCTTCGCGGTTGCGGACGGCGAGCAGGCGCTGCGAACCCTCGACGACACGCGCCCGGATCTCGTGACCCTCGACGTCGTGCTGCCGGCCATGGACGGCATCGAGACCCTGAGAGAGATCAAACGACGTTTGCCCGACGTTCCCGTCGTGATGCTCTCGGGCCACGGCCAGGCGCGAACCATCGTCGAGGCCATGCGCCTCGGCGCGTCGGACTTCCTGCGCAAGCCCTTCGAGGTGGAGGAGCTCGAGCTCGCCTTCCAGAAGGCTCTCGAGAAGCGTGCGCTCAAGCTCGAGGTCGAGGCGCTGCGCGGCCGCGCCCGCACCGAGACCGAGATGCTGCTGCTCTGCGGCGACAACCGGAAGATGATCGCGGTGCGGGAGATCATCGAGCAGGTTGCCGACACCGACATCACGGTGCTGATCCGGGGCGAGAGCGGCACGGGCAAGGAGGTGGTGGCGCGCACCCTCTTCCAGCTCTCGGGCCGTCGCGATCGCCCGTTCGTCAAGGTGAACTGCGCAGCGCTTCCGTCGGAGCTGCTCGAGAGCGAGCTCTTCGGCTTCGAGAAGGGCGCGTTCACCGGCGCACAGAAGCGCAAGCTCGGCAAGTTCGAGTTCGCGAACCACGGCACGATCTTCCTCGACGAGATCAGCGAGATGCACCCGAGCCTGCAGGCGAAGCTGCTGCAGGTGCTGCAGGACGGCGAGTTCTCGCGCCTCGGCGGCGAGGCCGACGTTAAGGTGGACACGCGCATCATCGCGGCCACCAACCGCAACCTCGAGGAGGCGGTGAAGGAGGGGACCTTCCGCGAGGACCTCTTCTATCGCCTCAACGTGGTGACCGTCCAGCTTCCGCCGCTGCGGGATCGCAAGGATGCGATCCCCCTGCTCGTGGACTTCTTCCTCCAGAAATACAACGAGCAGTACCGCAAGGCGCTCGCGCCCCTGTCGCCGGAAACCCTCACGGGTCTCCTGGCCTACCACTGGCCCGGCAACGTCCGCGAGCTCGAGAACATGATGAAGCGGATGGTGGTGCTCGGGAACGAGCGCGTGGTGGTGCAGGAGCTCGCCCTCAAGGAGGCGCCGCCCGCACCGGAGGCCTCGGCGGGGGTCGATCTCGACGCTCTGGGCGCCGATATGGTGAACGGGAAGGGAATCGATCTCAAGGCAATCTCGAAGCGTGCCGCTCAAGTTGCCGAGAAGCGGGTGATCGAAAGGGTGCTGCAGCAGACCCGGTGGAACCGCAAGGAAGCCGCGGAGCGTCTCCAGATCAGCTACAAAGCCCTGCTTTACAAGATGAAGGAGGCAGGGCTCGGCGAGCGCGTCTAGCGCCCGCGCGGGCCCTTCGAGGGGGGGGAAGATGCAATCTCGTAGTCGAAGGCGCGCGGCCATCGCCGGCTGCCTGCTCGCGCTGGTGATCGCTGCCTGTGGCCGGCCGGTGCAGCCGCCGCCGCCGGAGCCGTCCGGGGGCGAAAAGACCCCCTATCTGATTGGCCCGAGCGACATCCTCGCGATCACGGTCTGGAAGAACCCCGAGCTCTCGCTCTCGCAGGTGCCGGTGCGGCCTGACGGCCGCATCTCCGCGCCGCTCGTGAACGACGTGCAGGCAGCGGGGCTCACGACCGACCAGCTCAAGCAGGTGCTGACCGAGAAGCTGGCGGAGTACGTGACGGCTCCCGAGGTGACGGTCGTCGTGGTGCAGATCAATAGCCGCAGGGTGTACGTGCTCGGCGAGGTGCAGCGGCCGGGCCCCGTACCCCTGACGCTCGACATGCGTGTGCTCGACGCGATCAGCTACGCGGGTGGCTTCGGAACCTTCGCGGACAAGGAGAGCGTGAAGATCATCCGGCGCGCACCCAATGGTGGCGTCGTCGAATATCGGTTCAGATACGGCGACTTCGTGACGGGCACGAAGGACGAGGCCAACATGTTGCTGGAGAACGGCGACAGCATCGTCGTGTCGGACTAGGCGAGCCTTGCTCCTCCGTGCCCTTGCGCTCCTGTTCGTTCTCTGCCTGCCGTGCCGTGGGGCGCGCGCGGTCGAGGTCGTGCTCGGCGTCGA
>CAYOIG010000253.1:0-1587 GCA_964403915.1 uncultured Myxococcaceae bacterium | reverse complement strand
CTGCTCGCAGCGGCCGCCTCGATGATCCCGTTCGCCCACAACAACTACGCGGCCTACTTCACGACGCGGATGCTCTTCTCGAACATCGGCATCGCCATCACGATGGCGTGGCTCTTCGCGGGCCGGGCGGCCTTCCGCCGCTTCTACTGGGCCTGGTTGCTCGTGATCTCGTGGGTGGGCCTGTTCGGCATCACACACGGGGGGCATGGCCCCGGGGGCTTCCTCGGTGACGAGAACGATCTCGCTCTGGCCTGCGTTGGCGCGTTCCCCTTCGCGTTCTACGGCTTCCAGCTCCTTCCGGGCTGGCGCCGCTTCGTGGCCGGAGGCTGCGGCGTGCTGCTCGTGCTCGCCGTCGTCGTCAGCCTCTCGCGCGGAGGCTTCGTCGGCCTGGTGGCTGCGCTCGTCTACTGCTTCGCCGTCTCCGCGAACAAGATCCGGAACTTCCTGCTCGCGCTGGTCGCCGCAGGCGTCTTCCTGGCGCTGGCGCCCCAGTCGTACCTGGAAGAGATGTCGACCATCCAGAACACGGACTCGGGCACGGCCGACACGCGAAAGTTTCTGTGGGCCACCGCCTGGAACATCTGGAAGGCGCATCCGATCCTCGGCGTCGGCGGCAGCAACTTCAACTACGTGGCGGGCGAATACACCCCGAAGGACGACCCGCGCTGGCAGACGCCCGACTATCAGGAGCGCAACTGGTCGGGCACCACCGTGCACTCGACCTACTACCAATTTCTCTCGGAGCTCGGCCTCGTGGGAACGGGGCTCTACGCGGTCATGGTCATCGGGCACTTCCGGGGCATCGGTGCGCTGCGCAAGAAGATGCGGCGGCGTAAGGATCTGCCGAAGGATCTTCGCACCGAGGTCGAGGTCTACGCGGGCTCGCTCGCGGGGGGCATGATCGGGACGCTCGCGGCGGGCGCCTTCCTCTCCGCCGGCTATTACCCGTATGCGTATTTCTACACCGGTGCTGGCGTGGCCCTCGTCGCATGGGGCTCGCGGGCGCTCGCGGCGTCGCGTGCGTCCGGTCCGCCCGGCGCCGACGCTTGAGCCGGATCCTCGTCACCGACGGAGAGCTCCGTGCGGCGCTCGCGGCCGTGCGATCGCTCGGCTCGCGGCATCGGGTCTGCGTCGGCGCCAGGGCCGCACGCTCTCTCGCCGTCGCCTCACGCTTCGCGGCTGCCGAGGTGCTTCTGCCCGCACCGCTGGCCGATCCTGCCGGCTTTCGGGCCGCGCTCGCGGACCGCGTGGCGCGCGAGCAGATCGACGTGGTGCTGCCCGTGAGCGACGCGAGCTGCCGCGCGCTTCTCGCCGCACCCCTGGCGCTCGGGCGCACCCTGCTCGCGGCACCTGCGGCCGCGGCGTACGAGCGGCTCAGCCACAAGGGAGAGGTCGCGCGCCTTGCAGCCGGCGTCGGGCTCGGCGTGCCGGAGGGGGGCGAGGCGGGCTCGGCGGACGAGGCGCTCGACCTCGCACGCCGTCTCGGCTGGCCCGTGATCGTGAAGCCCGTGCTCTCGGTGGAGGCGTGCACGGGGTCAGCACTGCGCAAGCGGGGCGTGGCGCAGGTCGCGAACGAGGCGGAGCTGC
>CAYOIG010000252.1:0-1542 GCA_964403915.1 uncultured Myxococcaceae bacterium | reverse complement strand
AACGCGGGCAGCGAGGGTGTCCTCGGTCTGGCCTTCGAGTGCGCCGCCGAGGATCAGTTGGACGGCGCGGCAGACGAGCTCGGGGCCATCCCAGTTCACATGCTGGCGACCGCGGTAGGGACGGCAGCGGAGACAGGCCCGAAAGCCGGCCGCTTCGGCGGCAGCGGCAACCTGGAAGCGGCGGACGTTCCCCGGGTTGGGCGTCGCGCTGCAACCAGGACGGCAGTAGATCCCTGTGGTGATGACGGCGGAGTAAGTGTCGCCTGGGGCGCTCATTAGACTCGTCTAACGCCTGCGGAATCGATTGAGCAGACAGTTTCGGACATGTTCGCAGATTCGGGTGCGGATGTCCGGATCTGTCCGAAGCACGACCTGACAGGCGCTTATCCTCTGGCTCCGAGACGAGGAGTGACACATGGCGAACGACGGCGCGACGAACGGCCTTTCGGGTACGCTGGCACTGATCGGTGGCGGTGACTACGAGCAGTCCGAGCAGGTCGACCGCTTCCTCCTCGAACTCGCGGGCGGGCCGGCAACCTCGGTGGTATTCCTGCCGACGGCGCGCCCGTCCCGGCGCATGGGCGAGAAATTCACGGAGTACTACCAGTCGCTCGGTGCACTGAATGTCCAGGTCGCACCCGTGTACGAGCCCGAGGATGCCAACAACGAGGACAACGCCCGGATGCTGCGGGAGGCCGGCCTCATTTACCTGGGCTGGGGCAGCGACACCCGCGTGCAGCAGGTGATCACCAACACCCCAGTCCACGCGGCGATCGAAGAAGCCTGGCGCAACGGCGCCGTGCTTGCGGGCACGAGCGCCGGAGCGCGCGGCGCCGGCGAGTACGCGATCGCGCCCGCGAACGGACCGGTCGGACTGCGCGGCGGTCTCGATGCTGGTCCGCCGCGAGCCAGCGATGGGCTCCCGTTGGATCAGAAGACGGTTCTCCAGATCTGGCCCGGCTTCAACTGGCTGCCGGGCTGCGGGATCGACGCGCACCTTGCCGAGTGGAATCGCTACGGGCATCTCCTCCTGCTGGGTGCGCTGCGCCCCGATATCACCTGGATCGGTCTGGACGAACGCACCGCGCTGGTCATCCACCCGAGCGGTGATGCTGAGGTCGTGGGGCCAGCCAACGTGCTCGTCGCCCGGAGGTCGCCGTCTGTGTCGGCGAGGCCACCGGAACCCGGCCGGGCGCTCGAGGCCCGCGGGTTGCGGTTGGACGTACTTGCCGACGGGAGTCGGACCACTCTCGAGGAATTAAGGAGTCCCGCCGACTGACGCTGCCTCGATGGTGTAGAGGTCTTGAGAAAGGCAGCGCGACCGCCGCAGTTTGCGAGAAGGCGAAACCGCGAGAATGTCAGCCCCCACTGCGATGCACCCGCGCTTCTTTTACGGCTGGTGGATCGTGCTCGGAGCCGGGGTGGCAACCTTCGTCTCCTCGGCCTTCGGCGGCGTCCTGCAATCCGTCGTCCTCCGACCGATGACCACGGAGTTCGGTTGGACGCGTACGGAATTCACGTTTGCCAACACGGTCGCGTCCA
>CAYOIG010000251.1:0-1685 GCA_964403915.1 uncultured Myxococcaceae bacterium | reverse complement strand
ACCGGCCCGAGAGACGACCTCCGAGGGGATAACGAACCACAAACGGTCGTGTTGCAGGATCCAGGTGGATCGAGTACACAGTCGTGACCGCTGACGTCCCCTCGGACGCCGGCGCCGGTCCGATCCCCCCGCGCCCCCCTCGAGGGCAGCGCGGAACAGATCGGATCAGCAACTTCGTGCGTACACCCTCACAACGAGGGGCACGCGCTGGTCAGCCGGGCCGGCCCCTGCTGAGCGGAGGGAACTGGATGCAGCGGTACATTATTCGTCGCCTCATCTACCTCATCCCGACGATCATCGTGACCACGATGTTCACGTTCGGGCTGCTCCGCATCATGCCCGGAGACGCGATCGTGGCGCAGATGGCCGAGTCTCGCGGCTCGGACCCCGCGCTGATGGAGAAGCTCCGCAAGGAGCTCGGCCTCGATGTGCCCGCGCCCGTGCAGTACGTCCGCTGGATCAGCGGCGTCGTCACGGGTGACTGGGGCAAGTCGTACTGGCAGAACAAGCCAGTCACCGAGGTGATCGGCCGTGCCCTGCCCATCTCGTTCGAGCTCGGCTTCCTGGCCCTCAGCATCGGTCTCATCATCGCCATCCCGATTGGCGTGATGTCGGCGATCTACCAGGACACGTGGATCGACTACCTCGGACGGTCGATCTCGATCGGCGGCATCTCGATTCCGAACTTCTTCCTCGCGACGCTGGTGATCATCTACGGCGCGGTGTGGTTCGGCTGGTTCCCACCGATGTCCTACCAGAGCCCGCTGGAGAACCCCCTCGGGAACCTGCAGCAGTTCCTCCCCGGCGCGACCGTGCTCGGACTGAGCGCCTCCGCCTCGAACATGCGCATGATCCGCACGACGATGCTCGAGGCCATGCGTGAGGACTACGTCCGCACCGCCCGCGCCAAGGGCCTCGGCGAGATGAGCGTCATCTACAAGCACGCGTTCCGCAACGCCCTCATCCCGGTGGTCACGCTGCTCGGCTTCCAGGTCGCGGGCGTCATCGGTGGCTCCGTCATCGTGGAGAGCGTCTTCGCCATCAACGGCATCGGCCGCACGTACATCGACGCGGTGACCCAGCGAGACTACCCGCTGGTGCAGGGCATCCTGCTCATCCTGGTGACGGTAAGCCTGCTGTCGAACCTGATGGTGGACATCTCCTACTCCTGGCTCGACCCGCGCATCCGGTACAGCTAGCACCCCTCGAGGCCACTCGAAGAAGCTCAGGAGCCCCCGCATCGCGGGGGCTTCTCTGTCGCACCCAACTCCCGACGCAGGACACTTGCCGGACCCTCACCCCTCCCCCACACTCGCGGCATGATCGAGACCGACTCACCCGCGTTCGTCGCCTTCGAGGCACGCCTGCGCGACTGGCTGCACCATGACCGCGGCATCGAGGAATGGCGCCGTCTCGCCCGCCTCGACGAGGACACGGCGCTGGTCTCGAAGTTCCAGGCGGGGTTCGCGCCGCGGCTCCACGCACTCCTCGAGGCGCTCCCGGAGCTCATCGACGAGGCGCTCGTCCTCGAGGCCTACGCGCGGGTGGCCGGAGCCTCGCCTGCAGGCACCTCCCGAGTCGCAGCGTGGGACACGGCGATGCGCGAGCTGCTCGTCACCGCCTGCGCACGCCTCGGCATCCCCGAGACGGCGGACCAGCAGGCGTTCGTGCGCGTCGGCGTCGAC
>CAYOIG010000250.1:0-4912 GCA_964403915.1 uncultured Myxococcaceae bacterium | reverse complement strand
CGCCCTGCCCCTCGCCCTCCGGTGCGATCGCCGCGCCCTCCCCGAGCGCGGCGCCCTCCGGGTTCCTCGGTCGCGCTGCTCTCCCCTCGCCCGCCACGCGGTTCGCTTCCAGCCCTCTCTTCGCGCGGGCCCCGCGGCTCGCCGCCCGATCGCTCTTCGCGCAAGCCGCTCGGCACACGCCTGCCTCCCTCGTCGCGAGCGCCGCGCGGCGCCGCAGCCGAACGCACGGCCTCGCCGAGGACGAGCTCAGGCTCGCGCCCAGAGTTCCTGCGCAGCTCGACGAACGTCGTGGCGAGCGCGAGCCAGCGGGCGACGCGCGGTACGACCCCGTCGAGCGTCGCTGCGGCCAGCACGAGACGGGGCGTCTCGAGACGCACCGGCGGCAGCGCAGCGCCGAGAAGACCGGGCAGCGCCGGGCGCAAGGCGATCAGTGCATCGAGCATCGGCCCGAGCGATGCGAGACCAGCGTGCTCGCGGATGGCCGCCACCACGGGATGCCCCTCGGCATCGAGGCCCAGCAGATCCACAGCTTCGAGCTCGGCGCCGCCGCGCGGCCACGGCGTCACGGCGCGCAAGCCCAGCAGCGACGCGAGCGCCGGGATCGCACGCGCGCGCAGGCCGTCCTCGCCATCGCGCACCTCACGGTCGTGAACGCGCCTGCGCAGCCCCCCCTCGAGCCGATCGAGGGCATCCCCGAGGTCTTCCGCCGAGAGCCGCTCACTGCTGCGCTGGGGATGGATCGTATCGAGCAGCACGCCATCGTCGTCGACGCGCACCGCCGCCACGCGGCGCGCGAACAGCACCAGCTCGAGGCTGCGCCCGTGCGTGCGGACGCTTCCCCCGTGCTTGGCCGCCAGACCCGCGAGCCCCTGCATCGCCCGCTCGGCGAGATCGCGCTCCTCCGCCTGCGTGAGCTGAGCGGTGAGCTGCTGCGCCGAGAGCCAGGGCGCCTCCTCGAGGGGCTCGGGGAGAACGCTCTCGCTCCCCTCCCCGAGGTCCGGCGCTTCGACGGCACGAAGGGTGAACGGCGTCTCGCCCACGAGCGCGAGCCGGCGACGGGCCAGCAGCGACCACGCCGGAGCAAGAGCGATCACGCTGCCGGCGAACGTCTCCCCGTCGCCCGCGGACGAGGCAGCGGCGAGAGCGGCCAGGACGGCGTCGCCAGCATCGCGCGGCGCAAAGGCGACCAGCACGCGCTCGCCCGATTCCGTCTCGCCACTGCCCACGGCCGCGAAGCCGGGAGGAAGGCCCTCTACCTCTACGGGGCGCAGGCCCCGCACGCCCAGCGTCTCAGCCGCTTCGATGCGCTCGAGGGCACGGGCCACGTCCAGGCTGCTTCGTCCCTCGTCGCCTCCACCTCCCGAGCGCCTGCGTCCAAATCGTCGTCGCATGGGATCCTGGTTCCTCTCGCGCGCCGGGCGGGCGGGTGGCCTCGGCCGGGCGCATCGCATCCGGCCGGCGCGGTCTTTGCCGCGCGGCCGGTCAGGGCTTCACGATCAGCGAGGAGTCCTCCTCCTCGCGCAAACGGTCCAAGAGCGGCGCCAGTGCCACCTCGAGCAGGGCACGCGCCACGGCGTTCTCGCCTGCCGTAGTGTCGCCGAAGCTGCGCGCCGCCGCGAGGCAGGCGCGAGCGTCCTCGTCGCGCCCCTGCCTCCAGTAAATGAAGGCCGCCTCTTCGAAGCGACCGGCCATCCTGCTGGCGGCCGCTCCCTCGAAGAGCGCACCCACCGCCTCCCCGAGAGCGGCGTCGACCTGCTCCCGCCGCTGGCTGCCTGAGACGACGATCCGGCTCGCCGCGAGCTCCTGCAATCGCTCCACCACGGGGCGCAGCGCTGCCTCACTCGGCGGCCAGGGCCCGAGCTCCCGCTTCTCGACGAGCTCGCGCGCCCGGACGAGGGAGCCCCCTTCGGGTCCGAGGGCTTCCCGGGCCAGCCGGCCCGGGGTCAGGGTGCCCTCGGGGCTTCGCGTAAGGCGCGTCCGCCACTCGAGGAAGGTCCGCGGCAGCGGCTGATCGGTCGCCTGCGCCTCGGCCGCCTCCGCGAGCAGCCGCCGGAGGGAATCGGCCGGAGTCGCGAGCGCCGGGAAGCTGCGCTCCTGGGCCTCGCGCAGGAACTTCCGCGCCCCGCTTCTTCCCGCCGTGTAGAGCGCACAGTCGAGGATGCCCCGGCCGGCGTCGAAGATGATCTCGAAGATCCGGGCCCCGCCACCCGGATTCGCCTCGATCAGATACGCCATCCGGGCACCCGAGGGATCTAGCGGCGACAGGAGCGCAGCCTCGAGGACGTCCTCGAGCGGTGCGAGCGTCGCCACCACCGGCAGCGGTGCCGGCTCGGGCACGGCAACGCCACGCCCTCGCAACCGGTGCAGCGCCCGCCGCAGCGCCTTGCGTCCGGCCTTGGGAAGCTCCGGCTCCGCGACGGCCAGCAGGTGCGGGGCGCCCTCCGGATCCTCGGCCCACGCCTGCGCCAGCTCCTCGCCAGCGGTCGGCTCGTGCGCCAGCAACCAGCCGAGCACGCGGCCCGCGGCCTCCGGCTCGAGCGCGCGGCGAAGCCGCCCGGGGTCTCCGTTGGCCGGCCGGATTCGATCCGCCTCCTGCTCCAGCGCCGTCGCCGCGCGCTCGAGGGCTGCCGCAAGGCTCATGGACGGGTCTCCGACGCGACCCAGGCCAGATAGTCTGTGCTGCCGCCTGCGCTCGGCAGCACCAGGATTTCGGGAACCGCGTAGGGATGCAGCGCGCGAACGCGGACACCGAGGGCATCGCAGCGGTCGGCGCGGGTCTTCACGATCAAGAGCACCTCTCCTTCTTCCTGGACCTTTCCGTCCCAGCGATAGATCGAGCGCACGCCCGGCAGCACGTTCACGCAGGCCGCCAGGCGCTCCTCCACCAGCACGCGCGCCAGACGCACGCCCGCCTCCGCATCCGGCACCGTCACCAGCACGGCGCGAACGTCCTCAGGCGGGTTCATGGGCTCGCCCGAGCTTCGCATGCTCGGCCATGGCGAATCGATCCGTCATGCCGGCAATGTAGTCCGCAATCGCCCGCATCTCCCCGTCTCCGTCGAAGCGGGCACGGACGTGCTCGGGCAGCAGGCTGGGGCGCGCTCGGTAGGCCGCGAAGAGACCGCCGAGCACGCGCTCTGCGCGTCCGCTCCGACGGCGCACGTGTGGGTGCATGTAGAAGTGGTCGAAGAGGTGGCGCTTGAGGGCGTAGAACCTCGCTCTCGTTCCCTCCGAGAAGCCAACGCAGGGGCGAGGCAGCGCCCGCACGGCGTCCACGGAGCTCGCGTTCGACGCCTCGAGGCGTGCCGCCGTGGCGTGCACGAGGTCGGTGGCGAGGCCATCCAGCAGCCTCACGATGGTCTGCGCGCGAAGTATGCCCTCGGCCTCCTCCCCGAGGCGCTGGCGGGCCGCCTCGCGGGACTCGCGCCAGAGGTCGACGGCCTCGAGCTTCTCGAGCCGGAGCAGGCCGGCCCGCAGGCCGTCGTCGAGGTCGTGATTCGTATACGCGATCTCGTCCGCGACGTCCGCGAGCTGCGCCTCGAGGCCATGCGAGGGCGTCTCGGGGGGAAGCGGCACGGGATGCTCCCACGCCGCGCCGTGCTTGAGGATGCCCTCGCGCGTCTCGCTCGTGAGGTTGAGACCTCGATAGCCCGGATGTCGCTCCTCCAGCAGATCCACGATGCGCAGGCTCTGGCGATTGTGATCGAAGCCGCCGGCCTCGTGCAGCAGCGTATCGAGGGCGCGCTCGCCGGCATGGCCGAAGGGCGTGTGGCCGAGATCGTGGGCGAGCACGATCGCCTCGGCGAGATCTTCGTTGAGGCGCAGTGCGCGCGCGAGGGTGCGCGCCACCTGTGCGCCTTCGAGCGTGTGCGTGAGGCGGTTGCGGTAGTGATCGCCCTCGTGATGGACGAAGACCTGGGTCTTGTACTCGAGGCGCCGGAAGGCGCGCGAGTGGATCACGCGGTCGCGGTCGCGCTGGAACGCGGTGCGGTAGGCGTGCTCGGTCTCGGGCACCACGCGGCCCCGGGAGAAAGCACTCTTCACCGCGTAGGGGGCGAGCCGCTCGAGCTCCTCCCGCTCGTAGGCCTCGCGCAGCCGGATGAAGCTCAACGGGAGGGCCTTGGGCTGTCGCGATCCTCGTTGCGGTCGGCCTCCTCGAGGATCTTCTCGAGCGCGGCGCGCGAAGCCGCGTCGATCTCGGCGTGGGGGCCGGCCGCGTCGCCTGCTTCCAGCCCTCGGGCATGAAGCCACACCGCCACCGCCGCGCCGGCGAGGGCGAGTCCGATCACGAGCACGAGCCACCACCTCACGAAGCACGCGGTAGCATGCGGCTCATGACGCCGTCCACTCCCACAGCGCGGCTGCTGCTCGGTCCGGGCCCCTCGAACGTGCACCCGCGCGTGCTCGCCGCCATGGCGCAGCCGCTGCTGGGGCACCTCGACCCGGCCTTCCTGGCCCTGGTCGACGAGGCACAGGAGCGGCTGCGGCGCGTCTTCGGCACCAGCAATCCGCTCACGATTCCGCTCTCCTGTACGGGCAGCGGAGGCATGGAGGCCTGCCTCGCGAACCTGCTCGAGCCGGGCGACGCTGCGGTCGTCGGCGTGGCCGGCGTCTTCGGCGAGCGCATGTGCGACGTCGCAACGCGCATCGGCGCACGCGTGACGCGTGTGGACGCCGAGCCCGGCAGCGTTCTCGACGCTGGCGCCATGGCCGACGCCATTGGCCGCGTAGCGCCGCGCGTCGTCGCCTTCGTACACGCGGAAACCTCGACCGGTGCCCTGCAGCCGGTGGCCGAGATCGCCGCGGCCAGCCGTTCTGCCGGAGCGCTGGTGGTGCTCGACTGCGTCACCTCGCTCGGGGGCCTCCCCGTCACGCTCGACGCCTGGGGCATCGACGCCGCCTACAGCGGCAC
>CAYOIG010000249.1:0-3615 GCA_964403915.1 uncultured Myxococcaceae bacterium | reverse complement strand
CGTTGTGCACGTGCCCGAAGGAAGTGCCCGCCAGGAGGAAGAGCCGGTTCGGATAGGTCGGGCCCAGAAGCGAGGAGAAGTGCCGATCGCTCATTGCGAACGTCGAATAGAGTGCGTAGTAGAAGGGAAGATCGGAGCCGCCGTAGTAGCCGAGGGCACGGCTTCCGGTCGGGTCCTGCGCGACGGCGTTGGACGCGGTGAAGCCGTCGTTCAGGCCACCGTTCCATTGCTGGTGCGAAGCGTTCCACGAGTGGGAAACGTCCGCGACCTCGCACAGGCGCGTCTGGCGGAAGGGATGGATCGGCGGCCCGCCGGTCGGATCGGGATTCGGCGGCAGGGGCGCGAGGCGTCGCTCGGGCGGCGCGTTCTCACGGAAGAGCTGATCGAAGTAGTGATCGAAAGAGCGATTCTCCTGCATCAACACCACGATGTGATCGATCGGGATCTGGGAGCCGTGAAGCCCGCCAGCCGGCAGCGTCTCGGCCGGAAGAGCACCAGCCGCAAACCGGCAGTCGGGCGGCTGCTCGCAGCTTCCCGTGATCCCGACGGTGGCGAGCGCGCTCGCAAGCAGCAGGACGGAGATGCGCTTCATGGAGGCTCCTCGAGGATCGCCGTGCCGGGCACCCTCGGAGGTGCCCACTGGGTACTCACTGAGACTGGTACTCACTGAGAAGTGGCAGCCCGGGCGAGATCGTGGCAGGCCGTCCCGCGCGGCGTCTGCCACGGAGCGGCCGCGGGGGCCACTTCCCGGGAGGGGGCCCGCTGCCTCGGCCCCCGATGCTCTCGCAGGAGGAGTCTCCATGGCACCCCGCAGTCGCTCTCTCGCCGCGCTCGGCCTTGCCTCCGGGGGCATCCTCCTCGCGCTCGCCGCTCAGGCAGCTCCTTTCAGCAGCGACTTCGAGGGGGACGCTGCCGGCAGCTTCCCGGGCAGCGGCTGGGGAGACGTGCGCTTCGTGGCCCTCCCCAACTCTCCGGTGCCTTCCGCGACGGTCGTCGAGACGACGGATGCCTCCGGCGCGCCAACACGTGCGCTGCAGACGGTGGACGCCCCGGCCGTGAGCCGGGGCGCCTTCCGCCTGATCGACTCCGCTCCCGTGCACGCGCTCGCAGCCGACGTTCGCGTCGATCGCTTCGGCGGCGGCCCGGCGTCGACCAGCGTCTCGGACTGGCCCCTGCTCGTCGGCCTCGCGAGCCTCCTGCCCGGCTCGGACCTGTGCTGCTTTCCGACCGCGCAAGTCGGCCTCTTCGTGAGCGCAAAGACGCAGGGCTTCCGGCTCTACGCCATCGACGGCGCTGGCGCCGCGAGCGACATCGACCTCGGGCTCGCCGCTCCGCTCGGGACCTGGCTGCACGTGGATCTCGTCGTGGATGCCACGAGCGGAACGGTTCGCAGCCGCATCACGGATCCGGTCCTCAGCAGCCTCCTGCTCGACGAGACTCGGGTGATCCCGAGCTGGAGCCCGGCCGACTTCGATGTCGTCACCTTCTCCGGCGGCCAGCTCAGCACGGGCGGAACGACCGGGCTCGGGAGCCTCGACAACGTGGCCTACTCCGCGGTGCCGGAGCCGGGCAGCGCCTCCCTGCTCGCACTGGGCCTCGCAGCCGCTGCCCGCCTGCGCCGCCGCAGCGCCTGACACGACGCGGGCGCGGTGCGGGGTGGACCCGCGCACCAGCGCCGCCGGCCGCGCTCAGGCCAGCGCCAGCCCGATCCGCAGCAGCGCGCCGTCGATCTCGACGTCGCGCGTCTCGGCGCCGGGCGCCGGCTCCTGGCCCAGCAGCACCTCGTCGGCCAGCACCTCGCGCGCGAGGTGCTCCGTGCGCGGGCGCACCGCCGCCAGGACGTTCGCATCGCCGGCGAGCGAGAGGCGGATGCGGCCCGTGTACTCGAGGTCGAGCTCCTTGCGCAGGCCTTGCACGCGGCTCATCACCTCGCGGAACAGGCCCTCCTGCAGCAGCTCGGGCGTGAGGGTCGTGTGCAGCACGACGACGCCCGCAGGCCCGCTCGCCGCGGCGAAGCCCTCCTTCGCCTCCACGGAGACGGCGATCTCCTCGGGCCCGAGCGTGAAGCGCTCGCCGCCGGCCTCGATCGTGACGCTCCCGTCGAGCTCGAGGCCGCGCAGAAGATGGGCCCCGTCCGCCGCCGCGAGCGCGGCCTTCACCGCCGGCATGTGGCGGCCTACACGCGGCCCGAGGGCCCGAAAGTTCGGCTTCACGATCCATCGCACCGAGTCGCCGGCGTCCGCCACGAGACGCACGCTCGTGACGTTCAGCTCGTCGCGCACCAGCTCGAGGTGCTCCTCGAGCGCGCCCGCCAGCGCCGCGTCGGCGAGCACGACGTCGGCCGCCTCGAGGGGCTGTCGCACGCGCAGCTTCTGCGCCGTCCGCACCTGCAGTCCGAGAGAGACGACGTCGCGAACGGTGCGCATCACACGCGAGAGGCTCTCGTCGATCACCGCCGGGTCCGGCTCCGGGTAGTCGCAGTAGTGGACGCTCTCGTCCTGGAGCGCGGGCTGCCCGCGCACCACGAGGTTCTGCCAGATGTCCTCGGCCGCGAAGGGCAGGAAGGGCGCGAGGAGCTTCGCGAGAGTCACCAGGCACTCGTAGAGCGTCCAGTACGCATCGAGCTTGCCCGGGGCGAGACCGGGCGCCCAGAAGCGGTCGCGGCTGCGGCGGACCCACCAGTTGGACAGAGCATCGACGAGATCCGTCAGGACCTGCGTCGCTTCGTAGACGCGGTAAGCGTCCATGTGCTCGATGACCCGTGCGGTCGTGAGCTGAAGCTCGGAGAGGATCCAGCGGTCGAGGAGCGCCCGTTCGCGCGCAGGCCGCCGGCCGTCCCGGCACGCCGGGGCCTCGGGGTCGAAGTCGTCGATGTTCGCGTAGAGGGTGAAGAAGGCGTAGACGTTGCGCAGCTTGAGCGGCAGCTCGCGCTGCAGCGCGCGCACGCCTGCGAGCGAGTGTCGCGTCGGATTCCACGGCGGATTGGCTGCGAAGAAGAACCAGCGAAAGGCGTCGGCACCCGGCGCGGGAGATCCGGGATCCTCGACCCAGACCCGTGCGTCGACCGACAGCCGCGACACGTCGGCCGCCAGCGTGCCGAGGCCGCGCGGCGCAGGCGAGACGTCGAGGGCCCGCCGATCCGACGGTGAGAGCACGACGACGCGGCGCGGAAGCTTCGCGGGTCGCAGCACGAGCTCGAGTGATTGGGTAGGTGCATCGCCCCGATGAACGCGCACCTTCGCCTCGGCGCCGCCGAGATCGAGCCCCTCGTAGTCTTCCCGCGCGATGCGCGCCTCGCCGGTGGCGGGCACCGAGCCGTCACTTCCGGCCTCCACCACCGCGAACTCGAGCCGCACGCGATCGAGGATCACCTCGGGCGGCGTGTAGTTTCCCTTGCTCTTCGATTCCTTCTTCCCTTCGCGGTCGCAGACGTGACCGAGCACGATGCATGTCTTGTAGGGATGCGGGAGCGCCTGCTCCGGGAAGAGCAGGGTCGAGATCCAGAGCAGCGAGTTGAACCAGCCGCGCGTCTGGTCGATGGCCTCACTGAGGAAGTCCGCCGGAAACGAGCGCGCGAACTCTGCCCCTCCCCGATGCGGCGCGCCCCATTGCGCG
>CAYOIG010000248.1:0-7192 GCA_964403915.1 uncultured Myxococcaceae bacterium | reverse complement strand
GCTGGCGGCACCGGAGGGGCTGGTGGTCGAGGGCGAGCGTCTCGTGGGCCTCACGTTCCGGCGGATGCGCATGGACGCCGGCCGGCTCACGAAGACGGAAGAGATCTTCGAGCGGCGCGGCCGCTGCGTGGTGAGCTCGATCGGCAGCATCCCGGAGCCGATTCCAGGCCTGCCGATGAAGGGCGAGCTGCTGGCCTTCGACGACTGGGATCTCGGGCGAATGGGCGCCTTTCCGACCCTCTTCGGCGCGGGCAACGTGGTGATGGGCAAGGGCAACATCGTGGCCTCGCGCAAGCACGCAGCCCACGTCTCGGAGCGGCTCGCAGAGGCCTGGCTCGGTCTCGGCCCGGGCCGCCACGAAGCCGAAGCGCTGCTGCGCGATGGCGCTGCCGCAGCCGCGCGCGCGGCGGCGGACGGTGTAGCCGCGGCGCTGCGCCCCCTGCCACCGCCCGCGCCCGTGGCGCTCGATCAGCTCCTCGCGCGCGTCCGTGCGCGGCAAGCCGCCGTGGGCTTCACGGGCAGTCTCCCGGCATGGATCCGCACGCATACGCCACCGGACCTGGAGTAGCACGCATGAAACGCGAAGAGTTCACGGACGTACGCTATGAGGTCGAGCGCGGCCTCGCCTGGATCACGATCGATCGCCCGGAGCGTTACAACGCCTTCCGCGCCCGGACGATCGACGAGCTGATCTTCGCATTCAAGAGCGCGTGGGCAGACCGCAGCGTCGGGGTCATCGCGCTCACGGGGGCCGGCGACAAGGCCTTCTGCTCCGGCGGCGATCAGAAGCAGCGCTCGGAGACGGGTGACTACGGACCGTCGGAGTCGGGCCTCTTCGAGGTCGAGACGCTGCATCGCGTGATCCGCGACGTTCCCAAGCCGGTCGTCGCCGCAGTAAACGGTGTGGCGGTGGGGGGAGGGCACGTGCTCCACGTGCTGTGCGATCTCACGATCGCGGCCGACCACGCGCGCTTCGGTCAGGTGGGCCCGCGTGCAGGATCCTTCGATGCGGGCTTCGGCAGCGCCTACCTCGCCCGCATCGTGGGCGAGAAGCGCGCACGGGAGATCTGGTATTGTTGCCGGCTCTACGATGCCGCCACCATGGAGCGCTGGGGGCTCGTCAATCAGGTGGTGCCGCTGGCCGAGCTGCGTGCGGCGGTGAGGGGGTGGGCCGATGAGATGCTCGCGAAGAGCCCGACTGCGCTCCGCGTGCTGAAGCACTCCTTCAACGCCGACAGCGAGTCGGTCGCCGGCATCGGCACCCTCGCTTTCGACCATCTCGATCTCTTCGTGACGACCGACGAGGCGAAGGAAGGCGTGCAGGCCTTCAGTGAGAAGCGCGCGCCGGACTTCGGACGCTACCGATGAGCCCGGCGGGCCGGGTCGCATTCGTCACGGGGGGCGCGGGCGGTATCGGAAGCGCCATCGTGTCGGCACTCGCCGCGCAGGGCGCGCGCGTCGCGGTGGCGGATCTCGACGCGAACGCCTGTGCGCGGGTCGCGGGCGGGCTGCTCGGCGTGGAGCTCGACGTCACGAGCCCGGCGTCGGTCGCGGCGGCGGTCGCGGCGACCGAGCGCGGTCTCGGACCGATCGACGTCCTCGTGAACTGCGCGGGCTGGGACGTGCTGCGGCCCTTCCTCGAGACGGACGAGCCCTTCCGCGCGCGCATTCTCGAGGTGAACCTGGCGGGGCCGCTGCGCGTGACGCACGCGGTGCTCGGCGGCATGGTCGAGCGGCGCTTCGGGCGCGTGATCCAGATCGCGAGCGACGCGGGGCGCGTCGGCTCCTCTCTCGAATCGGTCTACGCAGCCGCGAAGGGGGGCCTCATCGCCTTCGCGAAGTCGATGGCGCGCGAGGTGGCGCGCAGTGGTGTCACCTCGAACAGCGTCTGTCCGGGGCCGACGCAGACGCCGCTCATCGCCGGGATGGCGGCAGCCGACGAGCGCGGCCGCAAGATCGTGGACGGGCTCACGCGGGCCATCCCCATGGGCCGTCTCGGCCTGCCGGCCGACGTGGCGCCGGCAGTCGCCTTTCTCGCCTCCGACGAAGCGGGCTTCATCACGGGCCAGACGCTCTCGGTGAGCGGCGGCCTCACGATGGCCTGAGGGCTACTTCTCGACGAAGCTCTTGAGCATCTTGCTGCGGCTCGGGTGGCGCAGCTTGCGCAGGGCCTTGGCTTCGATCTGGCGGATGCGCTCGCGGGTCACCTCGAAATCCTGGCCGACCTCCTCGAGCGTGTGGTTGATCTTCTCCCCGATTCCGAAGCGCATGATGAGCACCTTCTCCTCACGCGGCAGGAGGGTGGAGAGCACCCGCCGGGTCTGGTCCGCCAGATTCTCGTTGAGGATGGCCTCCTCGGGGTTCACCGAGCGCTTGTCCTCGATGAAGTCCACGAGGCGACTGTCCTCTTCCTCGCCGACGGGCGTCTCGAGCGAGATGGGCTCCTTTGCGATCTTGAGCACCATACGCACCTTGTCGAGAGGCAGCTCCATCTTCTCGGTGAGCTCTTCGGGCGTGGGTTCACGGCCGAGCATCTGCACGAGAAGGCGGCTCGCTCGGTGCAGCTTGTTGATGGTTTCGATCATGTGGACGGGAATGCGGATCGTGCGCGCCTGATCGGCGATGGCGCGGGTGATGGCCTGACGGATCCACCACGTGGCGTAGGTCGAGAACTTGTAGCCGCGCTGGTACTCGAACTTGTCCACGGCCTTCATGAGGCCAATGTTTCCTTCCTGGATCAGATCGAGGAACAGCAGCCCACGATTGGTGTACTTCTTGGCGATCGACACGACCAGTCGCAGGTTCGCTTCGATCAACTCGCACTTGGCGCGGTGCGTACGCTCGCTGGCCTCTGCGAATCGGTCGAGGGCGGTCTTGATCTCGCCCGCGGTCATGCGCGCCTCGGCCGTGAGCTTGCCCGATTCCTCGTCGGCGGCAGCGAGCTGCGAGGCGGCCGCAGCCACGCGCGCGGCGTCGTCGCCGAGACGTGCCAGCGCCTCGCGGCCGCGCTTGGTGGCGGTTCGCGCGGCGAAGCTCGCGAGCTCGCGAAACTCGTCCACACCGACGTCGAAGGGCGCCACGATCCGGCTCGCGTCCGCCGTTGCGCGATGGAGCCTGGTGCCGATCTCGCGCAGGCTCGCGGTGATCTCTTTCACGCGGTCGTGCGAGAACCGGGCCTCGCGCAACACCTGGACGACGTCGCGATAGCGCTCGCGGATCTCGCCTCTCACCCGTTCGTTCGTCTCCTCGCCCGTGCGAGGGTTGGCGAGCATCGCCATGCGCTTCGAGATGTCGTTCTCGATGCGCCGGGCGCGCGTCATTGCGCTGAGGATTCCCTTGCGCGCCGCCTCCGGCGTGAGCGTCGTGGGGCTCTCGTCGTCGATGCCATCGACGAGCTGGCCGAGGTCGAGCTTGCCCTTGCGCAGGCTGTCTCCCAGCCGCAGCACGGCCTGCAGGCCGAATGGCGTGCCGAGAATGGCGAGGACTTGGTCCTCCTCGCCCGCCTCGATGCGCTTCGCGATCTCGACCTCTCCCTCGCGTGTGAGCAGCGACACCTGGCCCATCTCGCGCAGATAGACACGCACGGGATCGTTGGTGGGTCCGGGGTTGTCGTCACTCGCCGCCTCGGCGCGCGCGATCGCTGCCGCTCGGGCCCGGCCGGCACGCTGGCCCTCGACGACGGCGATGTCGTACTCGCCGAGCAGCGCAATCACGGTGTCGAGGCGCTCGGACGAGAGCACGGGGCCGGGAAGGTTCGCATTGAGCTCGTCGAGGGTGAGGAAGCCCTTCTGACGACCGCTCTCGAGCAGCTTCTGGACACCGCCGAGCGCGAGAAGTGTCTGCGCATTCGTCTTCGGTGTCTCCTCCCCCATCGGGAGCGACGGCTGCATCGGCTGCGGGGTCTTGGGCGCGTGGGGGGGCATTGCATCTCCTTCTGCATTCAGCGACGACGGCTTCACCGCCTCCCATCGGAAGGAAGGCCTGGGGCTGCTGTAGAGGCGGCGCGCTTCGCGTCGAGCTCGCGCTGCTTCTGGGCGAGGAGGGCGGCAGGGTCGACGCTGGCGGCTTGCTTGAAGCGGAGGGTGGTCTCCCGCATCCCATCGATCAGACGGCGCCGTCCGAGCTTCGCGAGCGTCTGTTCCAGGACGCGCAGCTCCTCCTCGGCGTCGCGCTCGGGCGCGTCGTCCACGGAGAGCTCACGCAGGATGAGCGCCGCTTCGCGATCGGGTGCATCGTCGAACGCTCCATCGCGGGCGTTGCGAGCGGACGCGAAGAGCCGTGCGATCACGCTGCGCCACGTGCCGGCCGGAACGAGCGAGACCACCTCGTCCTCGGCGACGTGCTGCACGAGGGCGGGATGGCGCAGCAGCGACCGTGCGATCTCCCGCGCGAATCGATCCTCGGGGCCCTGCCTGCGGGGAGCCGACGCGGCGAGCATCTCGGGCGTCGCGGCGATGCTCTTGCCTTCGCTCGCGAGCCGGATCGCGCGTTCGATGGCGTGGGGCTCGGTGTAGGTCGCCAGCGCCAGCCAGCGCACCCACTCTCCGCGCTCGACGGCATCCGTCACCAGCGCGAGAAGCGGCGCCACGGCGCCGATGGCGTCGGCTTTCTCCCAGGCGGTAGCGATGCCGTTTGCCGTGGCGCGGCGCATCACGGCCTCGAGCGCGGGTACGGCGCCATCGACCAGCGCCGCGAGGGCAGCGGCGCCCTCGCGCTCCAGATACGTGTCGGGGTCGTCGCCGGCCGGAAGCTGGGCGGCGCGTACGCGCAGGCCTTCGGGCAGCAGCACCTCGAGGGCGCGCGTCACGGCCTTCTCGCCGGCCGCGTCGCCGTCGAACAGGAGCACGACCTCGCGTGCCCGGCGGCGCAGGTTCTTCGCGTGCTCCGGCGTGAGCGCGGTGCCGCAGGTGGCGACGGTCTCGGTGACGCCAGCACGGTGCAGCGCGACGAGATCGAAATAGCCCTCGACCACCACGGCGCGACCGCTGCGGCGCATGGGCTCGAGCGCCATGGGGAAGCCGAAGAACGCCTCACGCTTGCGGAACAGCGCCGTCTCGGGCGTGTTCAGATACTTGGGCTCCTGGTCTGGCCCGAGCGCGCGTCCGCCGAAGCCGATGCAGCGACCACGCACGTCCTGGATCGGGAAGGTCACGCGACCGCGAAGCCGATCGTAGGCGCCGCCGTCGCGGCGCGGAGCGAGCAGACCGGCGCGCTCGCCGATCTCGTTCGCGATCTGGCGCGTGCGCAGCGCGCTGGCGACGGCATCCCAGCGATCGGGCGCGAGACCGACGCCGAAGCGCTCCTGGGTCTCTGCGTCGAGGCCGCGGTGCGCGAGGTACGCGCGCGCGGCGGCTCCCTCGGGCGAGGCCAGCGCCTGGCGGTAGACACCCTGCGCGACCTCGTTGGCGAGCACGAGGGTCTCGGTGCTCCCGCGCTCGCCGCCCTCCTCGTCCTTGATCTCGATGCCACACTCGCGGGCGAGCTGCCGCACGGCCTCGGGGAAGGTGAGGTTCTCGTTGCGCATCAGAAACGCGAAAACGTGCCCGCCCTCGCCGCAACCGAAGCAGTGCCACATCTGGCGCTCGCGGTTGACGTTGAAGCTCGGCGTCTTCTCGTTGTGAAAGGGACAGAGGCCGACGAAGTTGCGGCCGGAGGGCTTCAAGCTGAGGTAGCGACCGATCAGATCGACGATGTCGATCCGTTCCCTGATCTCGTGGATGATCGTCTCAGGGATCCGGGCCAACGCTTCACCCCCGAGGCCGCTACTCCCGGCTCAGCGCGCCATTCGCTTCAGCTTCTTCAGCGCCCGCTTGCGAGCCGCCGCAGCTTTCTTCTTGCGCCGCACGCTCGGCTTGTCGTAGAACTCACGACGCCGCAGCTCGGTGAGAATCCCGGCCTTCTCGCACTGCTTCTTGAAGCGCTTCATGGCCATCTCGAAGGACTCGTTCTCTTTCACCTTGATCAGCGGCATGCGTGCAAGTTGCTCCTGCGACGGGACCGAGGGGCTCCCGTGCCCCCCGGAGTGAGTGGTCTCAAAGGGCTGTCGGTGTCACGAAAATCAGTGTGAAACCGGCAGCTTGCGCCTTTTCCAATCGGGCTCGCGGACGCTAGCGCAGGCAACCCTCGGGTTCAACCGACGGCCGGCGCACGGGGATTCCCAGCTCGAGCAGGCGCCGCTTGACCTGGCCCACCGTCGTGTGCCGGAAGTGGAAGATGGACGCGGCGAGGGCCGCCTGGGCATGCCCCCCCGTGGGGCCATCGTCGAGGGCTGCGGCCAGATCCTCGGCACTGCCACCACCACCGGAGGCGATCACCGGGATGGGGACGGCGTCGGCGACGGCGCGCACGAAGGCGAGGTCGTAGCCGGCCCGCGTGCCGTCGCGATCCATGCTCGTGAGCAGGATCTCGCCGGCCCCGCGCTCGGCCATCTGGCGGGCCCAGTCGACGGCATCGATCCCAGTCGGCCGGCGGCCGCCGTGGGTGCAGACCTCCCAGCGCCGCCCGGGCTCGGTCGCGCGGGCATCGATCGCCACCACGAGATTGGCGCTCCCGATCTTGACGGCCGCCTCGGATACGAGATCCGGGTTTGCCACGGCAGCGGTCATGATCGAGACCTTGTCGGCTCCGGCGTTGAGCAGATCGCGCACGTCGTCGAGCGTGCGTACGCCGCCGCCCACCGTGAGGGGCATGAAGACGCGCTCCGCCGTGCGCGAGACGACGTCGAAGAGGGTGCGGCGGCCCTCGTGACTGGCGGTGATGTCGAGGAAGGTGATCTCGTCGGCCTCCTGCGCGTCGTACATCGCAGCCACCTCGACGGGATCGCCGGCGTCCACGTGATCGACGTACTGCACGCCCTTCACCACCCGCCCGCGATCGACGTCGAGACAGGGGATGATGCGCTTCAGGAGCAAGACGCCACCTCGAGCGCTGCCGCGAGATCGAGGGCTCCCGTGTAGAGCGCCCGGCCGACGATGGCACCTGCCACCAGCGGCACGGCACGGCGCACGTCGTCGAGACTCGAGACGCCGCCGGAGACGATCACGGGGATGGAGACCGCGGCCGCGAGGCCGGCGCTCGCTTCGAGATTCGGGCCCTGCAGCATGCCGTCGCGCGCAATGTCGGTGTGGATGATGGCCGCGACACCAGCATCCTCGAAGCGTCGTGCGAGGTCGACGGCGTCCACGTCACTGCC
>CAYOIG010000247.1:0-2177 GCA_964403915.1 uncultured Myxococcaceae bacterium | reverse complement strand
ACGCGGTAGAAGCGCTCGAAGATGCGCCGCAGCTCGCGGCGCGGGATCCCGATGCCGCGGTCGGAGATCTCGACCGATACCCGTCCGTCTTCGGGCCCGCGCACCGCGACCTGCACGTCGACTGGCCCCTGGGCGTACTTGACCGCGTTCTCGAGCAGGTTGCGGAAGACGAGGCCCAGCTCGGTCGCGTCGCCGCGAACCCGCACGCCATCGCTTACCTCGAGGCGCAGCGCCTGATCCGGAAGGCCGTGTCGGGAGCGGATCTCCGCGATGCAGCTCGCCAGCAGCGCCGGGAGCTCCGTTCGATCGATGCGATGGGGGCGCGCAGGCGCCTCCGCACGGGCGGCCGCGAGCACCTGATCCACCGTGCGATCGAGTCGGTCGAGATCCTCTCCCATGCGCGCGAGAAACTCGCGCCGCCGCTCCGGCGCGGGATCGTGCAGCCGAAGCGTGTCGGCGAAGAGCCGAAGGGACGCCAGCGGCGTCTTCATCTCGTGGGTCACCGCGTCGAGGAAGTCCTGCTGCCGCTGGTTCACCCGCATCTCGCGCACGAGCCAGATGCAGAGCAGCACGAGGCCCACGATGAGGAGCACGAAGAAGAGCGTGCCGAGGATGAGCAGCAGCCAGTGGATCGTGCCGAGCCCCTTGGCCACGGGCCGCAGATCGCCCACGACGAGGAGCTGCCAGCCGACGGCGAGCGTTGCCGCCAGCAGGGTGAGCGTCACGCCGACCGTGACCCGGAAGCCGATGGAGCGCCGCAGCAATCGGGACCGCCTTGCCGGTACGATACCCTTGGCCGGCCCTTCGGAGGATCCCACCTTGGACGCAGCGCCCCGCCCTCGGCTTCTCGCAATGCTCGCGCTCGCGCTGGGCCTGGCCGCAGCACCCGGACCGGCCTGGGCAGGCCTGCCGCCCGAGGGCACCTGTCCGCGCACCGAGGCAGCCGCGGGGAGCGCGGCCTCGGAGGATGCCGGCAGCGCGCCGCTGCGGGAGGGCATGCGGATCGGCGCCGGCGACCTGCCGAAGCTCCGCGCGCTGATTCCGGACGAGGTCTGGCAGCACCGCGAGATCTTCTTCCACGAGGGCATGCAGCTCGAGATCGGCCCCTGTCATCGCCGCTTCGCCATCCCGGGCTTCTTCGAGCAGGCAACCGCCGAGCTGTCGGGCGCCGTCGCGCTCGACCCGGCCGGCAACCTCGCGGGCTACCAGGCCGGGCTCCCTTTCCCGGCCGATGCGATCGACCTCACGGCCACCGACGCCGGCACGCGCTGGGCGTGGAACCTCGCCCTCCGCTACCGGGGGGCCGGCCCGATCGGAAGCTTCCGCATCACCGATCTGCCGAGTCGCATCGGCACGCCGGAGACCTATCTCGGCAGCTTCTTCTGGCTGCAGACGGGAGGCCGCGCCGATCTGCGAACGAGCGGCGTCGCCGCCGCGCCGTCGAGCGCTTCGCTCTGGGTCGCCGGCGGCCGCTTCGACGAGCCAACGAACGCGCGTGAGCTCGCCTGGCGTCAGATCCGCCCCGACGACACGCTGGAGGATTTCGAGAAGTCCGACGACACGTTCGTCTACGTGCCCTCGATGCGGAAGCCCCGTCGCGCGGCAACCTCGTGGGTGGACGGCCTCTACACGCCGCGCTTCCGCGTGAGCGGAACGGACGCCGCCGGCGGCGCCGTCCCCTTCGGCAGCACGCAGTACGGCCCCGAGAGCGCGATCCATCCGACGGCGGGCCTCTCGATTGCCGCGTCGGAGAATCTGCGGCGCGGCTTCGAAGGCCTGACGCTCCGCCCGAACGCCTACCGCTGGACGCTGAAGGGCGAGCGCGACGTGCTGGCGCCGCTCAACGCGGCCAACCCCGGCTACCCCGAGAACCCCGACCGCAACTTCGGCGAGAGCGGGCTCTCGGTGGCGAGCGATCGCTGGGACGTGCGGCACGCGGTCGTGATCGAGGGCGTCTCGAAGCGCGACGACGAGGGAGAGGCCGGGCGCATCACGATCTACGTCGACTGGCAGACGCAGCAGCCCCTCTACTGGATCACCCGCAAGAAGAGCGGCGTCATCCTCGACGTGGGCATCCTCGTGCACCGCTACAGCGGCGACGTCGCGCAGTATCCCGAGTGGCCCGGCGGCGGCAGGGCGCTGGTCTTCGACCCCGTGTCCGCCAGCTTCTTCGCCGC
>CAYOIG010000246.1:0-4450 GCA_964403915.1 uncultured Myxococcaceae bacterium | reverse complement strand
GTCCTGCCGGTCGCGCAGGGCAGGCACCTCGAGCTCGATGACGCTCAGGCGATAAAAGAGATCGCGCCGGAACCGATTCTGGATCATGTCCTGCCGCAGGTCGCGATTGGTGGCCGCGATCACGCGCGCGTTCATGTGCAGTGTCTGCGTGCCGCCGATGCGCTCGAAGCAGCGGTCCTGAAGGATGCGTAGCAGCTTCGCTTGCAGCGGCGGGCCCAGCTCGGCGATCTCGTCGAGGAAGACGGTTCCGTTGAAGGCCTGCTCGAAGCGGCCGATGCGCCGGCTCACTGCGCCCGTAAAGGCGCCGCGCTCGTGGCCGAAGAGCTCGCTCTCGATGATCGAGGTCGTGAGCGCCGCGCAGTCGATGTGGACGAGCGCTCCCTTCCGGTTCGAGAGATCGTGGAGAGTGCGTGCGATGAGTCCCTTGCCCGTGCCGGTCTCTCCGGTGATGAGCACCGTCGAGCCCGTGCGTGCCGCCGCCTCGACTTCCGCGCGCAGAGCGCGCATTGCGGGCGTGAGGCCCACGAGCGAGCCGCGGCCGGTGTGTCGCTCGGCAACGATCGGCCCGAGCGCGCGCGCCGCAACTTCCGTTGGCTCGGCGGGGAGCCCGATCACCTCGGCGACGCCATCGCGCACCAGACGCACGATGGCGTCGGTCTCGAGATTGCGCGCGAGCACGACAACCGGTACTCGCAGCCGCGGCTTCACGAAGCGGCGGATGCGCCCGGCCGGATCGTCGCGCCGCCCGTCGATCCCGATCACATAGAGCGCCGGCGGACGCTCCCGCGCAGGCGCGCTGCCGTCTTCGGCAGCGACGGCAAAATCGAGATCGAGCCCCTCGCCCAGCCTGCGAAGGGCCGTGGCGTACTCCGGATCGACACCTGCCAGCAGAACGTGCTCTCGCTGCACCCTCGTCGAGCCCTCTGCGCCGCCGCTGAGCCCATCCTGAGGGTCCTGTACCGGGCGGTCAAGCGCCGATGCGCAGGTCTCGAGCATTTTCTCGCTGCGCCCGCTTCCCTCCCTGGTGCATTGGCGGCCAACAATGGTCGCTGCGGCGCCCACCTGCCGTGCATACCTGCGTCACCGTCTCACATCGCGCGCACGAGCAGATCGTCGGCTCGCAGGCACTCAGGGCCGAAGCGCTCTGCGTGCGCTTCGATCACGGCCTCGAGCACGCGCGCGTTCTGCGGCGCCGCGAGACCGTGCTCCGCGGCGAGCGCGAGGATGCGGCGGTGATAGTCGTCGGCCTCGAGTGGGCCGCCGTCGCGTAGCGCGCTCCAGACCTGGTTGTAGACCGGCAGCCGCCGCGCGCTCGCTCCGCGCACGAGGGCCTCGCGCTGAAAACGGATCTCCTCGTCGAGCGAGCGGTCGCGGCCATCACACGAGCGGACCTCGATGCCGGCCGCCGCGAAGACCGCGCGCGCCTCCTCGAGCAGCCGCGTCTTGATCTCCACGAAGGCCGGGCTCTCGTGATCGCCGGGCACGACCAGCGCATTCGGCGCGCTCATGAGGTTGATGGCGAGCTTCAGCCACTGATCGCAGGAGATGCGCTCCGAGACGCCGACGTCGTAGCCGGCGGCGCGCAGATCTTCCGCAAGCTGCACGCTCTCGTCGCTGCGGCCCTCCGGCCAGGCCCCGAGCACGATGCGGCCGCGCCCGAGCGCCAGCGCGGCATTGTCCGCCACGCGGGTACAGGTCTGCCGGTACACGCCACCGATGACGCGCGCGAAGCGGGCCGCGAGCACGGCCGCGTTGCCGACGTCGTTCTGCAGGCTGGCGACGACGGCCCCAGGCGCTGCAGACGCGAGCTCCGCTGCTGCGGCCGGTGTGTCGCTCGCGCGTACGCACACGAGAACCGGGCCGGTGCCGATGCGCGCTCCGGCCGCGCCGAGACCGGCGATTGCCTCGACGTTCGTGCGCACGCTCCACGCCTCGCCCGAGCCGGGATCTTCGAGACGCACGCCATCGGCCGTAATCGCACGGGCGGCTTCGGGCCGCCGGGTCACGAAGAGAACGTGCCGGCCCGCCTGCGCGAGACGTGTGCCCAGGGTCAGCCCGACGGCCCCCGCGCCCAGCACGCTGATCACGGGTGCCGCCGCAGCGCGCACGGCGGGGCGGCGTCGGGCAGGCTACGGACTTCCGGCGGATTCGCCGGCACGCTCGCACCAGGTGCGGATTGCGCGGAGCGCGGTGCCCACGAGCGTGGTCGCCTGCTGGCGTACCGAGAAGCGATCGAGAGAGCCTCCGACCACGGGGATCTCGTTCGAGGCCACGATCTTCATCATCAGCCGGGTGCGGCCGGGCTCGACGGGATCGTCCATCAGCGTATACGTCTCGTCGAAGCGGAACAGGCCCATGGCGATGGCCGCGCGCAGGCGCTCGCTCACGGAGACCTCGATCGGTCGATCGTGCAGCACGATCGGAAGCCCGTTCATCCGGGCGCGCCAGCGCACGTGCTGGCCGGGCTTTGGATAGTCGGGCGGAACGTCGATCGGCGCGATCACGCTCTCGTCCCAGCCCGCGACCTGGGCCGGATCGGTGAGCGCGCGCCAGACCCGTGCGCGGTCGGCGCGGATGACCGTCGACATCGCGATCGTGATCAACCCGTCCCCACCCCGAACACCATCAGGCCGCAGGATCGCTCTCGCCGCGGCGAGCGCAAGCGGGGGCCGTATCAGAAGTCTCTCGAACCATTCGGATCCGTGAGCGCCGCGATCACGGATCCGAATGCTGCGCGGGCCTTCTCGCGCATCTTCTCGTCCGTGGCGTCCTGGATAGGGTGCGGCACGTAGACCGCTCGCGTGGCGATCTCGGGCATGCCGAGGGCATCCGCCTGCCGCCGTGCGGCGTCCTCGAACTCGGTCGACGCGATCATGACGGTGGGAATACCGCCGAGCTCGTAGGCCGTGAGGTCGTGCACACTGCACGACGTGCACGAGCCTCAATCGGCGAGCGCCTGGATCACCGTGCGGCAGCGGCGCGTGATCTCGTCCCGCAGATCCTGCGGCGCGGGCTTCGTGAAGGTCGGCTTGCGCAGACGCAGCAGCGAGAGGCCGGGCTCCCGTTCGCGCAGCAGCCGCTCGAGCTCGTCGAGGAAGACGTCCCCCCGCGCCTTGGCGATGTCGACGAGACCGACGGGCCCGGCGAGGCGGGCGCCGCGCGCAGCAGGCCGGCGGCGCAGGGGCCGGCGCTCGTCGGTCGGGTCGAGGATCTCGCGCTCGCTCATCGCAGGATCTCCCGCGTCACCGGGCTCGACCCCATCTTACCGCCGACCCACCCGCCGACGATCGCCGAGAACTTCCCGGCCGTGCTGCCGGCGACGGCGATCAGCACGTCTTCGTCACGGCGGAACTTCGGCACGGGGAAGCCCAGCACCTCGGGCCGCGGCCGGCCGTCGGGGCCGAGGATCTCCTTCGGGAGCGCCTGGATCGGGATGCCCTCGGCGCACTCTTCGTCCGGCAGGCAGGCACCGAGCGGTCGGCGCGTCACCTCCTGGATGCGCTTGCGGACGTCGGCCTTCGACCAGCCCTCGGCCTCGAACGTGCGCGCGTGCTCGGGGCCGATCACCAGCAGCACCTCGCCATAGCCGTGGAACTTTGGATGCGCGACGGCGTCGAGGCAGAGGCCGAAGCTCGTGGCGAGCGAACGCCCGCTGCGCGAGAGCTGGTCGAGGATCGCGCGCGGCGCCTCACCGGCGATGACGGTGACGGCGCTCTGCTCGCGCCGGAACCCGCGCTCGACGTGCAGCGGCTCCCACGGGCTCTCCTCCTCGTTCTCGCCGATGCAGCAGGTGAACTTTCCGGGTTGGCCGAGCGTGGCCATGTCCAGCTCGCCGGGCCGGCCGCCGCCGACGTTTCGCACCAAGAGCTGGAGCGCGCGGCCGATGCTGGCGTTGGCGCGAAAACCCTGGCCGAAGACGTTGCCACCGCAGTTGAGATCGATCTCCTTGCGGATCGGTCCGCTGACCACGAGCACGGGCGTTGCGAAATACGTGGTCGCGAGCACGCCGTGCAGGTTGAATTCGTCGCTGCACGCGGCCTCGAGGGCCGCGATCACAACCGGCAGGTATTCGGGCTTGCAGCCTGCCATCACGGCGTTGATTGCGACCTTCTCGATGGTGGCGGGCGCGAGGTTGGGCGGCACCAGCGCGACCACATCCGAGGGCGCGCGCGAGGTGCCCGCGAGCATGCGCAGCACGCGCCGCTCCGTCGGAGGCACGACAGGAAGGCCGTCGCCCACGCCCTGCTCCGCGAGCCACTCGAAGGGATCCTCGGCGTCGGGGATGCGGACGCGCCGCGCGCAAAGGGCCGTTCCGCTGCGCCGGGCGGCGAGCCGTTCGGCGACCTCGGGATCGTGGACGCGCGAGCCGCAGCCGGGTCGAAGCGCCGGCAGCGGCGCACCGGGCTCCTCGATCGCCGGTGCCGGCGCGCCGCAAAGCGCCGCGGCCTGC
>CAYOIG010000245.1:0-1608 GCA_964403915.1 uncultured Myxococcaceae bacterium | reverse complement strand
GACGGCGGAACGATCTTCCTCGACGAGATCGGCGAGCTGCCGCTGGCCGCGCAATCGAAGCTCCTGCGTGTCTTGCAGGAGCGCGAGGTGCGGCCGGTAGGAGCCGCGGGCGCCGTCCGCGTCGATCTTCGGGTCATCTCCGCAACGCACTGCGACCTCGAGGCGATGGTGGCCGCCGGGCGCTTCCGTGCAGATCTCTTCTACCGCCTCCACGTGGTGCGGATCACGCTTCCACCGCTCCGGGAGCGTCGCGAGGACATCCCGCTCCTGGTGGAGCACTGCCTGCGCAAGCATCGCCGGGGCGTCTGTCCCGTGGACGGCATCGAGCCCGATGCGCTGGATCGTCTCCTGCGCCACGCGTGGCCGGGCAACGTGCGCGAGCTCGAGAACGTCATCGAAGCGGCGCTGGCGCTCGCACCAGGGCCGCGGCTGCGCGTCCGGGATCTGCGGATCGGGCGGTCGCCTGCGGCCGGCGCGGTCAGCCCGCTGCCCGCGCCCGTCCTCTCCCTCGATGCCTACGAGCGCTGCGCCCTCGAGCGCGCCCTCGCCGAGACGGGTGGCGACGCGACGCGCGCGGCGCGGCTCCTCGGTCTCGGGCGCAGCACCTTCTATCGAAAGCTCGCCCATCACGGCCTGGGCCGCGCCGCGGAGCGAAGCCGCGGGTCTGGTGCCCCGCAGGCCATCGGGTAGATTCAGCCTCATTCCGCAGCGGGTGGTGCGTGATGGGGGCCCCTCCGTTGACACACACGTCGCTCGTGGTGCGCATCCTGGTTGCCCTCCCGACGCTGCGGGAGGCCGGCGGGGATCTGCTCGGCATCGTGCCGGCGCTGCGGCGTCTCGGCCCCGAGGCGCGCATCGAGGTGGTCGCGAGCGCCGCTACCTGCCTGGCGCGGGTGCAACAGGGCGACGTAGACCTCGTGGTCGTCGACGCGCGCCTGCGGGCCGAGGGTGGGGCGCTGCTGGAGGCCCTGTGCGAGACGACGACGCCAGGCGTCGTCGTGCTGCCCGAGAGCAGTGAAGCCGCGGCCCTCGAAGCCCATCGCCTGGGGGCGGCCGAATGCGTTGCTGCCGGGGACGAGCTCGCAGACGTGCTGCCGGGTGTTGCCCTCGAGCAGATCCGGCGCGCACGGGCCGCCCGCGAGCAGGGCGCCACCCGGCAGCGCCTCGAACGCCTCGAACGACTGAACGATGCCATCGTACAGACGATCCCGGCGGCCCTGGCGGTGCTCGATGCCCGCCAGCGGCTGCTGGCCATCAATCCCGAGTTCGTCCGGACCTTCGGGATTGGGCCGGAGGCGGCAGCGGGCCGGCTGCTGGAGGAGGTACTGCCCCGAGACCTGCTCGAGAGCGGTTGCGTGCGCGAGATCCTCGGCTGCGCGAGCGCCGGCGACCCGGGCCCCGCTCACATCGGTCGCACGCTCGAGGCCGGCGGCGAGGCGCGCGCCTTCGACCTGCGCGCCACACGCCTCGATGACGAGGGCCGCCTGTTGCTGGTGCTGGCGGACGTGAGCGAGCGCGAGCGCCTTGCTCGGCGGATCGCGGAGCTGCAGCTCTACAACGAGAACATCATCCAGAACATGAACAGCGCGCTGCTCGTCGTGGACGCGG
>CAYOIG010000244.1:0-10245 GCA_964403915.1 uncultured Myxococcaceae bacterium | reverse complement strand
GGGAGCGACCTCGTGCGCGTGGCAGCCGGCCACCAGCGGGCGGTGATGCTGGACGAGGTGCTCGGCCTTCCGCGCAGCTACGAGGGGGTGCTCGGCATCGAGACGAGCGAGCCGCTCCAGATCAGCGTGCTCGGCCTCGCCCAGAACCTGCGCGGCTTCAACTTCACGGATCCGATCCTCTTCCATCTCTTCGACGAATCCGACACCGGAGTTCCGGCCGGCGGGACGACGCAGGTTCTGCTCGACACGCCCGACACGGAGCACGTGCTGGTCCTCCTCAATGCCGACCCGACCACCACGGTCGGGACCCTGCTGCTGCGAGACCGCAGCGGTGCGTCCTTGCAGGCCGAGGTGGACGGCGTCCTCACGACGAGCGTTCCGTTCTCCCTGGTCGGCGGCGCGCATCGGGTGCTGCGCCTGCGCCTGCCGGCGGGTGCGCCCGGCACGGAGACCGTGCGCCACTTCCGTGCCGAGGTTCTCACCTCGTCGGGACCAGCGCCCCGCGTGCGCCTGCTCGAGGAGCGAGCGATCGAAACGACTCTCAACGGGACGAGCGTGCTGCCGCGCAGCCTTCCGGTGTCGACCAGCGTGACCGCTTCCCGGCTGCCCGTGGATCTCGCGCGCCGCGACACGGGCGTCGTTCTCACCAACCGCAGCGTCGCGACCGTGGAGGTGACGCTCTCGCTCACCGACCGTCAAGGGGCGAGCGCCGGCACGTGGACGCTCGAGGTACCGGCCGGGGAGCAGCGCCTGCAGCTCGTCGGAGAGCTGTCGCCGGCGCCGCCCGAGGGCTTCTTCGGTCAGCTTCTCGTGAGCGCCCCGTCGGCGATCGATGGCGTCGGCCTCACGCGGACAGTGAACGCGCGCGGCGAGGAGATCCTGGCCGGGCTGCCGGTGCTGACGACGCCGACGGATGCGCTCGGGGCGGCTCGCCACTTTCCGCTCGCGCTCGACGGAGACACCTTCGCCTCGGAGTGGTGGCTGCTCTCCAGCGAGAGCGGAGCGCGAGAGGCCACGCTGCGCTTCCGGGACCGGACAGGCACGGAGCGCTTTCTGCCCATGCAGGCGCCGGCCACGCCATGAGGAGGCCTCGAGTGACGATGCCTGGAAGGGACTCACGCCGCAGCCACGCGCCGCGCTCCGCGCTGCTGCTCGGTCTCGTGCTGCTGGCGGGCGGCGGCCTCTCCGGCGGCACCTGCACGGGCGGTCAGACCAGCAAGGTGACGGTCGACTTCACGAAGAACGAACGCATGATCCCAACGTTCCTGTTCGGCCAGAACCTAGAGACCATCGAGAACGGCGAGCAGGTGATCGCGGCCGACGGCGCTCTCGATGGCGGCATCGTGCAGGTGCTGACCGACGCCCGCATCAGCATGCTGCGCTACCCGGGTGGTGCGCCGGCCGATCACTTCATCTGGTGGCAGGCGCTCGGCCCGCCCTCGCGGCGCGCACTGCAGGGCAGCGGCAACAAAGACGAGCTCTACCGCCCGCTGATCGGCCCTCAGGAGTTCATCGATCTCGCCAAGGCCCTGCGCGCCGTGCCCTTCGTCACCGCCAACATCGGGAGCGGGAGCCCGGCCCTCGCGAGCGCCTTCGCGCAGTACTTCAACTCGGTGGGCTTCGGCGTCAAATACTGGGAGATTGGAAACGAGCCGTACTTCCAGGGAATCGATGAGTCCGGGGTGCTCGGCCTCACGCCGGATGCCTACGGCGCGAAGATCATCGAGTATGCGTCGGCCATCCGGTCTCAGGTGCCGGACGCGAAGATCTTCGCGGCCGGCGTGATCGGGCCGGCCGATGACCAGAGCTACTGGAACTCCGTGATGCTGGGCATCGCCGGTCCGTACGTCGACGGACTCTCGCTGCACACGTACGCGCCGGTCTACGCCTACACGCCGGGGCCGAACCCCACGGTGCCGCCCGAGCCCGACATCTACGCGGCGATGCTGGGAGCCACGAAGGCCTTCGAGAGAACGCTCGGAGTCGTCGTCGACGAGCTGACGCGCAGCGGCCGGCTCATCCCCATCTTCATCACCGAGTACGACGGAACCTTCTTTGCCGACGAGGACGTCGAGCCCGCAGCGAAGACGCTGGCCCGCAACCCGACGCTCTCCAGCGCCCTCTACAACGCGAGCATGCTGCACGTGATGATGCGGTCGAAGCGCGTCTACGGCGCACATCACATGTCGCTGGCAGGGCGGCACTACGGGAGCCTCGTGGGCGTCGAGGGAGACGTCCGCTTCCGGAACCCGCAGTTCTACGTGCACCGAGAGTACGCCCGGCAGGCCGATCACATGCTGGTGCAGGCGACGCTCGAGAACCAGGGCTCGACCTTCAACACCGTCGCGGTGCGCGAGATTCCGGCCCAGACGGCGGTTCCGATGCTCGACGTGGTTGCGACGCGCGACCCGACGGGGCGCGAGTACGCCCTGTTCGTGGTCAATCGCAGCCTCGCCTACGGGGTCGAGACGACGGTGCAGACGAACCTGCCGGCCGGAGCCAGCGGGACACGCTCGGTGCTCACGGGCCCACTCTACGACTCGAAGAACGATGCCGAGAACCCGGAGCGCGTATCGCTGGCGACGACGGCCTGGACGGGAGGCGGGAGCTTCACGCACACCTTCCCGGCCGCGTCGCTCACGATCTTCCGCTGGACGGTGCCGGTGCCGTGAGCCATGGTGGACCCGAAGGGAGGGCGAACACCATGCGCGGACTGGTGCGGTACGGATACCGCCTCTACGCCGGCTCTCCTCTGCACCCCCATCTCGGGGGGCTGATCAAGCGCACGCTGCTCCTGCGCAACCGTTTCGTTTCGCGGACTCCGTTCGTCCACGATCTGCGCGCGTTTCGCATGAACATCGATCTCAGGCAGCTCATCGATACATCGGTCTACACGATGGGCACCTGGGAGGCCACGTCGATCGCGACCATCCAGCGGCTCCTGCCGGCGGGCGGAACCGCCGTCGACGTCGGCGCCAACATCGGTTTCATGACGTTGCACATGGCGACCTGCGTCGGCAAGCAAGGCCGGGTCTTCTCATTCGAGCCGAATACCTGGGCCTTCGAGAAGCTGCGCGAGAATCTCGCGCTCAACGACATGCCCCAGGTCGTGGTGGAGCGCGCGGGCCTCTCCGATCACGAGACACGGCACGAGAAGGTGCTGGTGCCCTACTCGTACCCGCTGGTGGGAGACCGCCCCTGGATGCGGGACTCGATCGTGCTCCGCACGCTGGACCGATATCTGGAGGAGCATCCGATCGAGCGGCTCGACTTCATCAAATGCGATACCGACGGCTGGGAGGCACACGTCGTTCGCGGCGCGGAGGCAACGCTCCGGCGCTTCCGGCCCGCCATGCTGCTGGAGGTGAACCCTCGTGGCCTGGCGGAGCAGAATCATACGGTGCCGGATCTCATCCGCCTGCTGCGCGATCTCGGCTACGGCCTGCATCACGAAGAGACGCTCGAGCCGTTCACCGACCTCGAGGCGGTTGCCGAGCGGCTCGCGCGAACGGGCCACGACCTCGACGTCGTGGCGCTCCACCGCGATGCCGCCCCGCTTCAGAGCGAGGCGTAGATCGCGCGCACGAGATCGCGGGCAGGCGCCACCAGCAGCCGGGGCTGCGGGTGCGGGCGGTTCGGCGTATAGGCGAAGGCGAGCCGGCGCTCGGGGTCGGCGAAGGCGAACGCCCCGCCTGCTCCCGTGTGGCCGAAGCTGCGCGCACCGTCGGCGATTCCGAGGTGCTTCGAATCGAGCATGAAGCCGAGGCCGAAGCGGGAGCGGAACCCGAACACGATGTCGCGGCCCTCGGACTGCGTGCGCGTGGCGCGCGCGAGCGCGGCCGGTCGCAGCAGGAATGAGCCGCCGCTCTCGCCGCCACAGGCCAGCACGCCGTAGAGGGCTGCGAGGGCCCGCGCGTTGGAGATGCCGTTGGTCGCCGGGATCTCGGCGGCACGCCAGGCGCGCGTGTCGAGCTTCGCCTCTCGCTGCGCCGGATTGGTGAAGACCCGCAGACGCATCGGCATGCGGTGCGGCGTCCGGAGCCAGTAGAGGAGCGTGGGGAGTCCGATGCCCGCCGATCCGGCGGCGATCCTGGACGTGCGCGCGTCGATCTCCGCCGGAGCGCCGAGATGCAGGTCGAGGCCGAGAGGCGTCGCGATCTCCTCGCGCAAGAAGGCGCCCACGCTCCGGCCGTCCACCCGGCGCAGCACCTCCCCGGCGAGCCAGCCCCAGGTGATGGCGTGGTAGCCGAGCGCACGCCCCGGAGGCCACCAGGGACGCTCGGCCGCGAGGGCCGCGGTCATCACGTTCCAGTCGATGTGCGCGTCGTCCGGCAGGCGCGCACGCACCGCGGGCAGCCCGGCCTGATGGGCGAGCAGCTCTGAAACGCGAACGTGCTGCTTGCCGGCGGCGGCGAACTCGGGCCAGTAGTCGGAGACCGGTGCGTCGACGTCGAAGCGTCCGCGATCGGCGAGCATCGCGAGGCACGTCGCGACGACGCCCTTCGTGACCGAGAACACGTTCACCAGCGTGTCGCGCTGCCACGGGACGGAGCGCGCCTCGTCCTGGTGGCCGCCCCAGAGATCCACCACCGTGCGGCCGCTTTGCACCACGCTCACCGCGGCGCCGAGCTCGCCGTGCTTCGCAAAGCCTGCTTCGAACGCCCTGCGAACGCCCTCGAACCGCGGCTCGCACTCGCCCGCGGCGGGCCCGGCCATCAGGCGGCCTGCGGCCGCAGCAGATCGAGACGGGGGAGCACCTGGCGGCGGATCACCTCCGCCCACGCGTAGTCTCGCGCGGTTGCCCGGCCCGCGCGGCGGATCGCGCGCTCCTCGCCGGGGCTCGACTGCAGGCGCCGGAACAGCCCGACGAACTCGAGCGGATCGGCCGTCTGGAGCACGAGGGCGTTTCGGCCGGGCACGGCGTAATCCTCGCCCGAGCAGCCGGTGCAGGCAACACCGCCAGCGGCCATGGTCTCGAGACCGACCAGACCGAAGGGCTCGTGGCTGCTGTTGGCGAGAACGACGTCCGCGCCCTGGAAGAGCACGCGCCGCGTCTCGGGATCGATGGGCGTGCGCAGGTTCACCACGTCGGCGTCCCCGAGACCGTCGAGCTGCGCGATCAGCTCCCGCGCTCCCGGCTCTCGGAGGCTCCGTTCCACGACGCGCAGGCCCGTGGCACGCGCCGCGGCCAGCACCTCGTGCCCGTGGGCCTCGGCGCCGCCGCGCGCCAGCAGCAGCGGCCGCTCGCCCTTCGCCCGCAGCGCCGCCACGATCTCGAGCGCACCGAGCCAGCGCTTGTCGGGGTCGAAGCGCGCAACCTTTGCGAGCACGGTCCGCCCCTCGAGACGGCGTTCGAAGGCGCGAACCGCGGCGACCTCGGGCGCACGGAACGCCTCGGGAGACAGGCCGTTCGGGATGACGATCGGATCCACGCCGCGATCCCACATGCGGTGCTTCATGTAGCGGCTCACGGTCGTGATCACCGAGGCGAGATCGAGCTGCGGCCAGTCGATGAGATCGAAGCCGAAGGTGTTGTTCGCGTTCCAGAGCACGCGGGTGCGCTCGCGCACACCGGCCCGCTGCAGCAGCCAATCGAGGTGCAGCACGGCGTCGGCGGTATGCCATTCCTCGGCGAGGATCACCGCCTCCCCGCCGCCGGTGCGAAGGTGTGGAAGGAGCACGTCCTGCATCAGGAAGGGAGGGAGCGAGCGCGCGAAGTCCGCGCGTTTGCCCTCCTCGCCCTCGTACACGCCGCCCGGATGATGGCGGCTGATCCACTGACACCAGCGGTGGAGGTGAAGGGCCTCGTGCTGCTCGTGGCCGGGCTGGTCGGGGTCGCCCACGAACCACAGATGCGTCTCGAAGCCGAGGGCGGCCAGCGCCTTCGTGAGCCCGTCGATGCGGCTCGCGATGCCGCCCGCTCGCGCGTAGCCGTCGGGGCCTTCGAAGGAGAGGACGTGAAACTGCACGGGGGCTCTCTTTGCTTCTCGTGACGGGATCGGCACAGGCTCTGGGTGTTTCACCGGGCGTCACCGGCTCCGTTCCGGGGGCCCAGTCGTCGTCTGATCGGCCCCGGAGCTTCGATGCTTGACGGGTGAACGCGCGGCGAGCGGCGCCGGAGCCTGCCGGCCTATGCTGCTCCGCGCAGGGACCGCGCCCTGCGGAGGGTCCGCCCATGTCGACGAGCCAGCCGCCGACGCGCCGCCGGTCGCGGGGGCGCCTCGCCGAGCGGGAGCGGCTCGCGGCGTGCCGGGAGGGGAAGGCCGACTGGCGCCGCTTCGGTCCTTACCTGTCGGAGCGCCAGTGGGGAACCGTCCGGGAGGACTACAGCCCGAACGGCGCAGCGTGGGAGTACCTCCCGCACGACCACGCACGAAGCCGTGCCTACCGCTGGGGAGAGGACGGCATCGCGGGCGTGTGCGACGACCAGCAGCGGCTGTGCCTCGCGCTCGCGCTCTGGAACGGCCGGGATCCGATCCTCAAGGAGCGCCTGTTCGGCCTCACCAACGCCGAGGGCAACCACGGCGAAGACGTGAAGGAGCTCTACGCCTACGCCGACGCCACGCCCACGGCTTCGTACCTCGCGATGCTCTACAAGTATCCGCAGGCGGCGTTTCCGTACGAGCGCCTGGTGCGCGAGAACCGGGAGCGCTCGAAGCAGGAGCCGGAGCTCGAGCTCCTCGACACCGGGATCTTCGACGACGACCGCTACTTCGACGTCTTCGTCGAGTATGCGAAGGCCGCCCCGTCCGACCTGCTGATGCAGGTGACCGTGCACAACCGCGGGCCCGAGGCCGCCGTGCTGCACGTGCTCACGCAGCTCTGGTTCCGCAACACCTGGGCGTGGCGAACGGGGGCGCCGCGACCGTCGCTCGCGGCGGCACCGCACGGCGGCGTCGTGGCGAGCCATCCCGATCTCGGTGTCTTCCAGCTCCGGGCAGAGGGCGCGCCGGAGTGGCTCTTCTGCGAGAATGACACCAACGTGCGTCGGTTCTTCGGAATGCAGGAGGCGAAGGGACCATTCAAGGACGCGTTCCACGAGCATCTGGTGGAGAAGCGCCCCGGCGTGCTCGCAACGGACGGGCGCGGCACCAAGGCCGCGGCGCACGAGAGCCTGGTGGTGGCCGGTGGCGGGAGCGTTCGGCTGCGTTACCGCATCGCCGAGACGCTGGCGGCGCGCCCGTTCGCCGAGTTCGATGCCGTGCTGGCCTCCCGCAAGCAGGAGGCCGATGCCTTCCACGCGGCGCTCGCGGAGGGCATCGAGAGCGAGGATGCGAGGCGGATCCAGCGCCAGGCCTTCGCCGGTCTGGTCTGGAGCCGCCAGTGGTACCACTACGACGTGCGAGGCTGGCTGGCGGGCGATCCGGCCCAGCCCGCGCCGCCTCCCGAACGCCGCCAGGGACGCAACCATGAATGGGATCACCTCAACAACCAGGAGGTGATCTCGATGCCCGACAAGTGGGAGTATCCGTGGTACGCGAGCTGGGATCTGGCGTTCCACTGCGTCGCCATGGCCCGCTTCGACCCCGACTTCGCGAAGCAGCAGCTCGTGCTGATCGCGCGCGAGTGGTACATGCACCCCAATGGCGCGCTTCCGGCCTACGAGTGGGCGCTAGGCGACGCGAACCCCCCCGTCCATGCCTGGGCCGCGTGGCGCGTGTTCCAGATCGACCGGCGCTGGAACGGCGGCACCGGCGACCGCGACTTCCTCGAGCGGGTCTTCCACAAGCTGCTCCTCAACTTCACCTGGTGGGTGAACCGCAAGGACGCCGAGGGAAAGAACGTCTTTCAGGGCGGATTTCTCGGTCTCGACAACATCGGCGTTTTCGATCGCAGCGCACCCCTGCCGAGCGGGGGCCGGATCAACCAGGCCGACGGCACGAGCTGGATGGCCATGTACTGCCTCAACCTGCTGCGGATCGCGCTCGAGCTGGCGCTGCACGACCCGGTGTACGAAGACATCGCCACCAAGTTCTTCGAGCACTTCCTCGGTATCGCGAGCGCCATGGCCCGCGACATCCGCGACGAAGGCGCAGGCCTCTGGCACGAAGGCGACGAGTTCTACTACGACGCGCTCGAGCTGCCGGACGGACGCGTCGTGCCGCTTCGCCTGCGCTCGATGGTGGGCCTCATCCCTCTCTTCGCCGTGGAGACCCTCGAGCCCGAGCATCTGGCGAAGCTTCCGGGCTTCGCGGAGCGGCTGCGCTGGTACCTGACGCACCGTCCGGATCTGGCGCGCCTCGTCTCGCGCTGGAACGAGCCCGGGCGGGGAGAGCGCAGCCTGCTCTCCCTCCTGCGTGGCCACCGCATGAAGTGCCTCCTGCGACGGATGCTCGACGAGACGGAGTTTCTCTCCGACCATGGTGTGCGCTCGCTCTCGCGCCATCACCGCGACCATCCCTACGTGTTCGAGGGACAGGGAGCGACGCTCCCGGTTCGCTACGACCCGGCGGAGTCGACCACGAGCTGCTTCGGAGGCAACTCGAACTGGCGTGGCCCGATCTGGTTTCCGGTCAACTACCTGATCATCGAGTCGCTGCAGAAGTTTCACTACTACTACGGCGACGAGTTCGAGGTCGAGTGTCCGACGGGCTCGGGCAAGATGCTGACGCTCGACGCGGTGGCGCGAGAGCTCACGCAGCGGCTCACGAGGCTCTTCTTGCGCGGCCCCGACGGCCGCCGGCCCGTCTTCGGCAGGAGCGAGAAGCTGCAGCACGATCCGCACTTCCGGGACTGGATCCGCTTCTCGGAGTACTTCGACGGCGATACGGGATGCGGTCTCGGTGCGGAGCACCAGACGGGCTGGACGGCGCTGGTGGCGAAGCTGCTCCTGCCGCGGTCTCCGGGCTAGCGCCGTGCGCGTGCTCGTCGTCGTGGCGTCCGGCACGGGGCGCACCCGCAGGCTGGCCGAAGCTCTGGCCGAGGGCGCGGTGGAAGCTGGTGCGGAGGTCGTGCTCCGCTCCGCGGAGGAGGCTGGCAGCGACGATCTCGCTGCGGCCGACGCCATCGTGCTCGGAAGCGGCGTCCACATGGGCGGCATCGAGGCCGCCATGCGCAGCTTCTTCGAGCGAACGGCGCCGCTCTGGCTCGAGGGCCGCCTCGCCGGCAGGATCGGCGCGGCCTTCGTCAGCGCCGGCCTCGGCGGGCGGGGCGGCGCCGAGTTGGCCCTGCTCTCGCTGCTGGCGTACCTGGCCGAGAACGGCTGTTTGCTGGTCCCGATGCCGAACCGCCTCGCCGGCTTTCGCGAGGGAGGAAGCCACTGGGGCGCCGTCGCCTGGACGAACCCCCGCGCGGGCGAGGCCGGCCCGACGCCGGCTCATCTCGAGGCTGCACACAGCCAAGGTCGCTGGGTCGCGGAGTGCGCGGCGCGCTGGGTCAGGGGGCGGTAGCGGGCGCGTCGCAGCCCTGGCCCAGATCCCGCAGCACGTCACAGACCGCCGGAGCGACCGGGGCCTCCGCCGTGGTCGGCGAGTCGGTCGCCGCCGAAGCGGACACCAGCGTGCCGCGCGCGGTCGCCAGCAGTGCCATGCGCATGCGCACCGCATCGGGCACCACGGCGGTGAGTAGCGCCAGCTCGCCCGTCACCTGAGCGGCAGCGAGGCTGGTGCCGTTCACGAAGGCAAACGAGTTGCCGGGCGTGGTGGAGAGCACCTCGACGCCCGGGCCCGCGAGAGAGACCCAGGGGCCACGATTTCCCTCTGAGAACGGCAGGCCGGCCGGATCCACGGCGCCGACGCCGACGACGCCGGGGTAGGCGGCAGGATAGGCAGGCAGCGTGCTGCCGCCGTTGCCAGCCGCAGCGACGACCACCGCGCCGAGCTCGAGCAGACGCGTCACGGCGCGCTGCAGCAGCGGATCGGGCGGGCCTGCCAGCGAGAGATTGAGGATCGTGGCCTCCTGCTTCCAGGCCAGATCGATGCCGCGCAGCACGTCGTAGAGATCGCATTCGTCACTGCTGCCGTCGCCAACCGGTGTACACACGGGGATCGCCAGCACGTCGGCGCCCGGCGCCACGCCCGTGATGCCGAAGGCGTTGTTCTCGATGGCCGCGATCAGGCCCGCCATGAGCGTGCCGTGGAGAGACGGAGCCGCGGGTGGCCCGCCTTCGAGCGCCACGATCCGTACGCGGGAGAGCTCGCGATGGGTGACGTCGGGGGCCGAATCGAGCAGCGCCACGCGCGCGCCATGGCCGTCGGTGCGGCCGCGGGCCTGCATCACGCCGAGCTGCGCCAGACCGAGCTGGAG
>CAYOIG010000243.1:0-7247 GCA_964403915.1 uncultured Myxococcaceae bacterium | reverse complement strand
CTGGAGACGCCGAAGCCGTGGCGCACCTCGTAGGCTCCGTCGCCGGGCGTCGGGCCGGGCTGTGGCGACCAGAACTCGCCGGCCTCCTCATCGCGCAGCCAGAGCGCCTCGCCGTGCGGGTCGAGGACGGGATCGTTGGACCAGGGCGTGAGACGGTGCTCGCGGGAGTTCGTGCGCCAGGTGGTGGCGGCGCCGCGCTCCGAGACGATCGCACCGAACCCGGGGTTCGCGAGCACGTTCACCCAGGGCATGGGCGGAAGGCCACGCTCGCCCTTCTCGCGCGGCAGCACGATCACGTACTCGCTGCCGTCGGGCGAGAAGCCGCCCGTGCCGTTCTCGAATCGGAGCGCGGCGGCCGGCTTCGGGCCCCGGCTCGCGGTGCGATCGAGAGAGGGTGTCACGGGAGAGGCCACGGCTCCCGCAGCGGCCGCCATGGGTGTCGCAGCGAGGGCGGGCCACGCATCGGTGAGAACGAGCCGCGCGCAGGCCCGTGCCGCGTCGAGGCAGCCCGGCTCGGCGTCCGGAGGCGGCGCCACGATGGCCTTCGCGCCGCCGGTGTCGCCGCCGAGCGCGAGACCCCGCACGGAGATGCCGAGCCCCTCCCAGTGATCGATCGCGATGGCGAGCTCGCGCGCGAGCGCGCCGGCCGCGGGGCCCGGCTCGATCACGACGAGGGGCTGGTCGGGCGGGAGGCCGAAGATCCAGAGATCTTCGGGCGTGCCTCGCACGCGGCGGAAGACGTCTTCCCCCGCGCGCAGCGAGGGCACGCCGTAGAGCATGCGCGCGAGGAGCGCCTCGAGATAGGCGCCCTCGCCCGGCGCGAGACCGCGCTTCGCGAGCGCGCCCCGCGCGCGCCGGGCTGCGCCCGCGGCCGCCGCGTCGAAAGCGCCCGGATCGCCCGCGCTCCGTGCGAGCTGCCGCGCTTCCTCGTCGCTGGGCGCGACCGCAACGACGCACAGCAGCTCGGCCGTCTCACCCGGCGCGAGCGCGATCTCCCGGCGCCAGCTCAGGATCGGATCGAGCACGCTCCCCGTCGTGCCGGAGAGCGCCGCGCCCGGCACGAGTGCGGCCGGGCTGGCGCGCGAGCGTCCGCGGCCGAAGAACCGCGCGCGATCGCTCTCCCACGTCGCCAGACCTTCGCCGTGCAGGGCATGCGCGAGGTGGAGAGGGTCGGGAGTCGGCTCCCGCAGGCGGCGTTGCGCCAGGAGCACGCCGGCCGCTGCATCGACGTGCGTTTCGATGAAGAGCTTCGAGAAGGCCGGATGGCCGGCGTGCGCGCCCGCGTGGCCCAGCACCACCCCGAGGCAGCTCGTCACCGAGAGGCGTCGCGACCGCGGGCCCTCGTTGCGAAGTCGCAGCCGCCGCAGCTCAGAAGAAGACTCGGCTGCGATCGTCACCTCGCAGACCGCCTGCACGTCGTGCTCGGTGCGCTCGATGCGAAAGAGCCCGGGCTCGGCCGACACCGCATAGTGCTGCGGAGCGCCGGCGACGGGCGCTGCGCCCGCGGACCACAGCGCCCCGCTCTCCTCGTCGCGCAGGTAGAGGAAGGTGCCGTCGGGATCCTCGACGCCGTCCGGTGTCCAGCTCGTCACGCGGCGCCAGCCGAGCTGCGTGAAGCCGGTGCCGGCGGCGGTGACGAGCGTCGTGAGCGTGCCGTTCGAGAGCAGCCGCGCGCAGGGGCCTTCCAGTGCGCGGGGGATGAGGCCCGGCGCGGTGGGGCGAAAGGTCACGGGAGCGGCCCCTCGGCGGCGCCGCGCCGCTCCGCACCGGGCCTCGGACGGCCTTCTCCGGCGCGCGGAACCGCCTCCCGCACGGAGCTCCGTGCACCCTCGAACCGCCCTGCCGAAAGTGCGTTCGCCTGCAACGTGGTTCTGCTACATCCCCAGCGTGCCATGACCCGAACCCTCCCGCTCGCCGTCGTTGCCCTCTCGCTGGCCCTCGTGCTGGTGGCCATCCCGGCCGCCGCGGACGATCCAGCTCCCCCCGCCGCTGCGCCGGCCGTGACGCCCCCTGCGCCAAAGGCGCCCGTCCCCAAGACGCCCAAGCCGAAGCCTCCTGCGGCGAAGGCGCCGGCGGCGCCAAAACCTCCCGTGCCGGCACCCGCTGCGGTGGCACCGGCCGCGGCCACCGAGCCCTTCTCCTTCGACCGGGTCGCGAGCCTCGCTCGCGATCTCGCCGCGCGCCCATACGCAGCACCCACCGTGCAGCTCCCGAGGGAAGTGGCCGACGCGAGCTACGACGATTATCGCAAGCTCCGCTTCCGGCGGGACCGTGCGATCTGGTCCGGGAAGAGCCGCTTCGAGGTCCAGCTCTTCCACATGGGCTTCCTGTTCAGGACGCCGGTCAAGCTCTCGGTCGTGGATCACGGGCAGGCGGCCCCGCTCACGTACGACAAGGGGATGTTCGACTTCGGCGATACCGGTCTCGCGAAAGCGATCACGGGCCCCCTCGACTACGCGGGCTTCCGCATCCACTACGACCTCAACGGCCCCGAGTACAAGGACGAGATCATCGTCTTCCTCGGTGCCTCCTACTTCCGGTTCCTGGGGCGCGAGCAGCGCTACGGCCTCTCGGCGCGGGGTCTTGCCATCGATACGGCAGAGCCGCGGGGCGAGGAGTTCCCGTTCTTTCGCCAGTTCTGGCTCGTGACCCCCGAGCCACAGTCGACCGAGCTGACCGTCTACGCCCTTCTCGATAGCCAGCGTGTGTCGGGCGCCTATCGCTTCGTGATCCATCCCGGAACGGATACGCGCATCGAGGTCAGTGCCCGACTTTTCTTCCGCGGAGAGATCACGAAGCTCGGCATCGCACCGCTGACGAGCATGCACCTGTACGGCGAGAACCGAACGCGCATGTTCGAGGACCACCGGCCCGAGGTCCACGACTCCGATGGCGTACTGATCCACTCGGGGTCGGGTGCGTGGCTCTGGCGTCCGCTCGTCAACGGGCGCGACCTGCGCGTCTCCGCCTTCGTCGAGACCAACCCGAAGGGCTTCGGCGTCCTGCAGCGCGACCGGGTCTTCGCACACTACCAGGACACCGAGGCGGAGTACCACCGGCGGCCGAGCTACTGGGTGGAGCCGCTGGGAGACTGGGGCGCCGGTTCTGTCGAGCTGGTGGAGATCCCGTCGAACGAGGAGATCCACGACAACATCGTCCTGTCCTGGATACCCCGCGAGCGACCGAAGGCCGGAGGTGAGATGAGTCTCTCCTACGTGCTGCGTACGACGCTGACCGAGCCGGCGGAGCACCGGCTCGGTCGCGCCATCGAGACCCGCATCGGCTCCTCCATGGTGCCGGGGACCGGCGAGAGGCCGACCCCGGGCAAGCGCCTGTTCGTGGTCGATTTCGAGGGCGGAGAGCTTCCGCTGCTCGGCGCGAAGGTGCCCGTGATCCCGGAGGTCGTGACCTCGGCGGGTGTCATCCGGGAGCCCCACGTGTTCCGCCTGCCCGAGGGCGGGCGCTGGCGTGTAACGTTCCGGCTGGATACGCAGGGTACGACCCCGGCGGAGCTGATGGTGCGCTTGCTGCTCGACGGCATGCCGATCACCGAGACCTGGCTCTACCGCTACACGCAATAGCGGTCTCGAGAGCGCCTGGCAGGACGCCGGGGCGGTCACGAATGCGCGAGGACGCGATGGAGACACCCGCAGGGGCGGCCGGCGGAGCGGGCGATGAGCCTTTGACGCCTGGCTCCGGGCCGAGCGAGGATGATCGCGCGCGCCGGCTGCGTCCGGTCGCGCGGGTTGCGCGCCGTATTCTCTTCTTCGGGCTCGGCGGCCTCACCACCACGGCGGCCTCCCTCTCGATGCTCGACATCCTCGGCGCCAATGGCCTCGAGCGCATCGAACTCGCGATCCTTCTCCTCTTCACGTTCAATTTCTTCTGGCTCTCGCTCTCGTTCTGGTCGGCCTTCATGGGCTTCGTGTTCGAGGCGATCGGCGTCGAGCCGATCACGCTGCGCCGTTGTACGCGGCTGCATCCGGTCGCCACGGCGGCGCTGCGCACGCGAACGGCCGTGGTGATGGCCGAGCGCAACGAGCCGCCAGACCGCACCTTCGCCGCGTTCGAGGCGCTGTACCGCGATCTCGAGCCGACGGGGCAGCTCGGACACTTCGACTTCTTCGTGCTGAGCGGCACCGACGACGCTTCGAAGGTCGAGATCGAACGCCGGGTCTGGGCCGCCACGTGCAGCCGGCTCGGCGCCTCGGGCCGCTTCTTCTTCTGGAAGCGCGAGGAGCGAACGGGGCGCAAGGCCGGGACGATCTCCGACTTCCTTCGCCGCTGGGGCTCGCAGTACGACCACATGGTGGTCTTCGACGCCGACAGCCTCATGACCGCGGAAGTCGTCGTCGAGCTGGTGCGCTTGATGGAGGCGAATCCCCAGGCCGGGCTGATCCAGACGCTGCCGATGCCCATCAACCAGAGCACGCTCTTCGGCCGCGTGCTGCAGTTCGGGAGCTACGTCTATGCCCGCGTGTTCGCGACGGGCTCCGCATGGTGGCAGCTCGGTGAGAGCAACTACTACGGGCACAATGCGATCGTCCGCACGGAGGCCTTCCGCACGTCCTGCGGCCTGCCGACCCTGCCCGGCAAGCCGCCCCTCGGCGGCGAGATCCACAGCCACGATTTCGTCGAGGCGGCGCTGCTGCGGCGTGCCGGCTGGCAGGTCTTCTTCCTGCCGCACCTCGGCGGAAGCTACGAAGAGCTGCCGAGCAATCTGCTCGACTTCGCCGTGCGCGACCGTCGCTGGGCGCAGGGCAACCTCCAGCATCTGAGGCTCGTCGGAGCGCGGGGCCTTCACCCGCTGTCGCGCTTCCATTTCTTGAGCGGCGCCTTTGCGTTCATCCTCTCGCCCCTGTGGCTGCTCTTCCTCGTGCTCAGCACTGCGCAGATGGTCGTCGAGGCGGTGGTGGGCCACGAGTACTTTCCGCCCGGTTACAGCCTGTTTCCCGCATGGCCCATCTCGAAACTGAGCGAGACAATCTCTCTCGCGTGCGCGACGGTGGCTCTTCTCTTCGTGCCGAAGCTGCTGGGTGTGCTGCTCGGCCTGGTGCGGCAGCGGCGTGCCTTCGGGGGCGCACGGCGGCTCGCGCTCAGCACGCTGCTCGAGATGCTGTTCTCGATCCTGATGGCACCGATCATTATGGCCCTCCACAGCTATTTCGTGGCGACGCTGCTCGTGTGCCGGGTGACGGGCTGGGATCCGCAGCATCGCTCCGAGCGCGGCCTTGGCATCCGCGAGGCGTTCTCGTCGCTGGGCGTGCTCTTCTTCGCAGCGATCGCGTGGGGCGTGCTGCTGCTGGTGGCCGCTCCCGACCGCGTGTGGTGGGTGCTGCCCGTTCTCTCGGGCCTCGTGCTCGCGGTGCCGGTGACCGTCTGGTCGAGCCGGGGGACGGTCGGCTCGCGGCTGCGGAAGGCGGGAATCCTGCTGACGCCCGAGGAGACGACGCCCGATCCGGTGATCGCGGTCGCGAGCGAGGCGCAGCGGGCGAACCGCGCTGCATTGGAGGAGCCGCCTGCAGCCGAGGAGGCGCCGCAGGGCCCGCCGCCGCCGCGCCTCGAGCCCATGCTCCCCGCCCCTCTAGACCACTGGCCGCCGACCGTTCTCGAACCGGCGAGCGGTGCCGCTCCGCGCGCATCGACCTGATCGGCGCCGGTGCCCGTGGTAGCCTTCCGGCTCGCCATGCCGGCCGCCCTTTCCTGACCGTATCCGCCGAGAGGGTCTCCTTCCGATGCGCATCCGAACGCGTGGCATGTTCCTGCTCGAGGGCCAGGAGAAGTTCTTCGTTCGCGGCGTCTCCTACGGCCCCTTCCGCCCGAATCAAATGGGCGAGTTCCTGCCCGAGAAGGAGGTCGTCGAGCGCGATTTTCGTCTGATCCGCGAGCTCGGAGCGAATGCGATCCGTCTCTACCACGTGCCCCCGGCGGGATTCCGCGAGCTCGCCGAAGCCTTCCAGCTCAGGCTCCTGGTCGGGATCCCCTGGGCCCAGCACGTTCGCTTCCTCGACACGCGGGAAGACCGTCAGGAGATTCGCCGCAGGGTGCGCGAGGCGGCGGTGTCCATGCGCGGCACCCCGAATCTGCTGGCGCTTCTCGTGGGCAACGAGATCTCACCACAGATCGTGCGCTGGTACGGGGCGTCGCGGGTCGAGAAGTTTCTGAAAGAGCTGATGGCCGAGGTGAAGGACGTCGATCCCGAGGCTCTCGTCTCGTACGCGAACTTCCCGATGACCGAGTACCTGGAGCTCGATTTTCTCGACTTTCTTTCGTTCAACGTCTACCTGCACCGGGAGGGAGACTTCCGCCGCTACGTGGCGCGGCTCCAGAATCTCGCCGGCTTCAAACCGCTGCTGCTCTCCGAGTTCGGTGTCGACTCGTGGCGGGAAGGCGAGAAGGAGCAGGCGCGTGTCGCCAGCACGACGGCGGCCGCGGCAGCCGAGATGGGCTGCGCGGGCACGGTCGTCTTCTCCTACACCGACGAGTGGTTCACGGGCGGACACGAGATCGAAGACTGGGCCTTCGGCCTCGTCTCGCGGACGCGCGAGAAGAAGGAGGCTTTTGCTGCAGTCCGCGAGGTCTACGCGAAGCCGCAGCCCCAGCCGCCGAGCCCCGCGCCGAGGGTATCGGTCGTGATCTGCGCCTACGACGCGGAGCGCACGATGGAAGAGTGCCTCGAGTCGCTGACCGCACTCCGCTATCCGAACTTCGAGGTCATCGTCGTCGACGACGGATCGACGGACGCGACGCGCGCCATCGCCGAGCGTTACCCACAGTTCCGCCTCTTCAGCCACGAGAACCGCGGGCTCTCGGTCGCGCGCAACGAGGGCATCGAGGCGGCCACGGGCGAGATCGTCGCGTTCACCGACTCCGATTGCGCCGTCGATCCCGACTGGCTCACCTTTCTGGTGCACCGCCTGCTCACGGAGAGATTCGCGGCCGTGGGCGGGCCGAATCTTCCACCCTCGGAAGATCACTGGATCCCGGAGGTGGTGGCACGCTCGCCGGGTGGCCCCACCCACGTGCTGCTCACGGACTTCGAAGCCGAGCACATCCCGGGCTGCAACATGGCTTTCTGGCGTGAGCGGCTGCTCGAGGTCGGGCTGTTCGATCCGGTCTATCGCGCCGCAGGCGACGACGTCGACATCTGCTGGCGCCTGCAGAACGCAGGCTACAAGATCGGCTTTGCAGCGTCGGCGCTGGTGTGGCATCGGCGCCGCGCGACCGTCGCAGCCTACCTCGGGCAG
>CAYOIG010000242.1:0-5386 GCA_964403915.1 uncultured Myxococcaceae bacterium | reverse complement strand
CGCGCGATGCACGTCGTTCTCAGCGGGAGCGCCGAGACGCTCGCCGGAGTGGTCGTGCTGCGTGCGGCCGGGCTCGGACCCGATGCCCTCCTCGAGCACGGCGATCTGCCCGAGTCTCTGGAGGAGGCGCTGCGTCTCGCGAGCGCTCTTGCCGATCCGATCGCAGCGTCAGAGCCTGCTCCTGCTCCTGCTCCCGCGCCGGAGCCGCCGGTCGTGGTCGCACCGTCGCCCGCTCCGGAGCCCTCTGTCTTCTCCGAAGCTACACCGAATAGCGTTGATGTGGATCCGGAGCTGGCCCGCGCCGAGCGTCTCGCGCGCATCGTCGTGTCGGACATCGTGCTCTACAACGCGGAGCGCTTCGAGCGCGCCGCGCTCGCGGGCGACGTGCTCGGTGCCCTCGCAGGCGAGATCGCCGAGGCCCGCCAGCTCTTCCGGCAGCGCGTCTCCGCGCGGCTTTGCGCCGAGCGAGACTTCCTGGCCGAGGAGCTGGAGCGGGTGGCGCGGAGCCGCAGGGCGCGCTGACGCCGCCGCCTGCGTGTGGTATCCCTGCCCGCCGTGGAGGGAAGCCGCCGGAGCGTCTCACTCGCCGTCCTGCTCGCGGTCGCGCTCAGCGCGGCCCCGCTCGCCGGCTGTGGCTACCACCTCGTCAGCTACCGCGGTGCCCTCGGCGACGTACGACGGGTTTCGATCCACAGTCTGCGCAACGACTCCCTCGCCGCAGGCTATGGAGCCACGGTCACCGAGGCGTTGCTGAAGGAGTTCCAGCGCCGGGGAGCCCTCCAGGTGGTGAGCGACCCGGCCCTCGCCGACCTCACGATCGGGGGCAGAGTCCTCCCGATCCAGGCCGGGGCCCGCAGCTTCTCCTCGGTCGTGCTGGCCCTCGAATATCAGGTCACGGTCCAGATCCAGCTCGACGTGCGGCGGCGCGATGGCACGCAGGTGCCGATCGACCCCGGCGCTCTCACCGAATCGGAGCTCTACGTCGCGAGCGCCGACGCCGAGGCGGCGCTCACGAACCGCAACGAGGCGCTGCGGCGCGTGGCGAGCGTGATTGCCGGGCGCGTCCACGACGCCCTCTTCGAGCGGTTGATGCCGTGACGCCCGAGACGCTGCAGGCCGAGCTCGCGAAAGGGAAGCTGCGCCGCGCCTACCTGCTGGCGGGTGCCGAGGCCCTGCTGCGGGACGACGCGCTCGCTGCGCTGCGAGCGGCCGTGCTCGGCGACGCGCCTCCCGCCTTCAACCTCGATCGCCTCGACGGCGCCGGCTGTACGCCGGCAGCTCTGCGAGACGCGGTGAGGATGCTCCCCGTGCTCGCTGCGCGGCGCCTCGTATGGCTGCGCGAGCCCGAGGCAGGCCGCGCCGGGGCGAAGGGGCTGGCGGACGCTCTCGCCGAGATCGTCCCCGAGCTGCCCGAGAGTGTGGCGCTGGTGGTGACGGCCGCGAAGGTCGATCGGCGCTCGCGCTGGGTGAAGGCCTTCGCCGATCCAGCGGCCCTGGTCGAGTGCGAGGCGCCGCCGGGCGGAGCCGCGCTCGCGGCCTTCGTTGCGGCGGAGGCGGCGCGGCAGGGCCTCGTGCTCGAGACGGGCGTCGCCGCACTGCTGGCAGAGCGCGTCGGGCCCGAGCTCCTCGTGCTGCGGCAGGAGCTCGAGAAGGCGGCGCTGTTTGCCGCGCCGGCGACGCGGATCGCGCGCGCCCACGTCGAGGCCGGCGTCGTTTCGCTGGCGGAGGAGCCCGTCTGGGATCTGACCGATGCGATCGGCGAGGGACGCGCGCGGGACGCGCTGCCGCTCCTTGCGCGCCTGCTCCGGGCCGGAACACCTGCGCCGGTGCTGCTCGGCACGCTCGCTTCGCATTTTCGCAAGCTGCTGAGACTGCGCACCGGCGGCAGCGTGGCTGCGCCCCCGTTCGTTCAGCGCAAGCTCGAGCGGCAGGCGCGCCGCTACTCGGCAGCGCGTCTCCTCGCGGGCGTCCGCGCCATCCACGACGCGGATCTCGCGCTGAAGGGGCAGGGCGGGATCGCACCGGAGATCACGATCGAGCGGCTGGTCCTCGGTCTCGCGGCCTGAGCGCGGCGCAGGGCCTGCGGCGGGGCGGCCGCCGCTACCGCCGATTTCCGAAGAGCCGGAGCAGCGAGAGGAAGAGGTTCACGAAGTCGAGGTAGAGCGAGAGCGCGCCCACCACGGTGTAGGCCCCGACCGATCCCTCCGGCAGCGCCAGCGCCATCTGCTTGAGGCGCTGCGCATCCCAGGCCGTGAGGCCCGTGAACACGATCACGCCGACGATCGAGATCATGAGCTGCAGCGTGTCGTTCTGCCAGAACATCCCGACCACACTCGCGAGGATGAGCCCCACGAGGCCCATGAACATGAACTGGCCGACGCCCGCGAGGCTTCGGCGGGCCGTCGTCCCGTAGAGCGCGAGGGCGCCGAACATGCCGGCGCAGACGACGAAGGTGTTGGCGACCGACTGGCCCGTGTAGGCGAGAAGGATCAGTGAGAGCGTGACGCCGTTGAGCGCCGAGTAGATCAGGAAGAGAATCGAGGCGGCGGCCGACGAGAGCTGCGCCACCCGGGCCGAGAGATAGAAGACGAGGCCGAGCTCGACGAGAATGAGCCCGAAGAAGAGGACGCGGTTCGCGACTCCGGTCCGGCTGGAGGGCGGCGTGCAATCGCGCCGCCCGCGCTGCGCTACTTGGGCGCGGTGGCCTTGTGGAGCTGCTTCGCCATGCGCGAGACGCGGCGGCTGGCGCGGCGCTTCGGAATCAGGCCCGTGGCCGCGGCGCGGCGCAGCGCGCCTTCGACACCCCGGAACTGCTCCCTGCCCTCGTCGAGCTTGCCGCCGTCGACGGCTGCGTGGAAATCCTTCTCCAGCGTGCGGATGCGGCTCCTGGCCTGGCGGTTGCGCTCGCGGCGCCGCTCGCTCTGGCGAGCGCGCTTCTCCGCCGACTTGTGGTTGGCCACCCTTTCTCCTCCGGATCTCTTGGACGCGGGAGCATAGGCGCCTCTGCAGGGCCTGTAAACGCAGGCCGCGTGCAGCCTGTGAGGCAGGAGCCCCGCGCAGACCGCGCCCGTTCAGCCCGGGGGCCGCGGCTCCGATACGACCGGCGGGCAGCCACGCTCGGAGGCAGAGATGCAGGTCGAGGTCGGAGCTGCGGCTCGCGCGGCGGCGTGTCTGCGCGCCGGCCTGGCGCTCCTCGGGCTGCTGCTCGCGCCGCCTGCGCTGGCGCAGGAGGCGGCGCCAGCCCCGGTGGCGGCCAGGGCGAGCCGCGTCGTCGACCCCGCGCCGAGCCCGCTCACAGCCTGGGACGCCGGAGGAGACCTTCCCGTCAGGGCCGAGCGCACCCGCCTGGCCGCCCTGCAGACCGGCCTCGGGGGCTTCGATGCCCCTGCCCGGGCCCTGCTCCTGGATCGGCCCGAAGGCGTCTCGATCGCGCGGGTACGGGCTGCGGTGCGGGTCGCGCCCGAGCTGCCGCTGGCACAGGCCGCCCTGGCGAGCGCGCTGCTGCGGGAGGAGCACGACGTTCCGGGTGCGGCCGGCGCCGCTTTGCAAAGCCTCCTGGCCCTGGTCCGCCACCCCGAGGCGAAGCTCTGGCTGGAGGCGACGGGCCTGCTGGCGATTCGGAATGCTCTCTTCTTCGGCGCGCTCGTCTTCCTGGCCGGTCTGGCTGCGCGCTACGCAGGGGCCGCGGCCCACGATCTCGGGGACCGCCTCTGGCGCCCGCTGCCGCTCTTCGCTCGGTCCGGCGTTCTCGGCATCCTGTTTCTTCTGCCCGCCCTCCTGGGCCAGGGTCTGGCCGGCATCGCATTCCCTCTCTTCGGCCTCGCCCTCTGCTACGGGAGCGCGCTCGAGCGGCGCGCTGCGTGGCTGGCCGCATTGCTGCTGTACGGCGGCCTCGAGCTCGGAAGCTTCGGTGCGGCGCGAGCGCTCGCTGCCCTCGACGTCGATCCCGTCGCGGCAGCATTCCAGCGCGTCGAGCAGGGGATCCCGTCGGATAGCGATCACGCGCGCCTCGTGCACGCTGAGGGCTCGGACGAGCTCGCCGCACGGGGGCTCGCGCTGGAGGCGCGGCGGGAGGGCCGGCTGGCCGAGGCCGCCGCGCGCTACGAGGAGCTGATCGCTGCGGAGGACACCGACGCGACGCTCGTGACGAACACCGCCAACGTCTGGCTCGCCCTCGGCGATGTCGAGCGGGCCGTGGTGCTGTACGAGCTCGCGGCGCAGCGCTCGTCTGCGCCAGCCGTGCTCTACGACCTCTCCTATGCGTACGGACAGGCCATCCGGCCCCACGCGCAGGACGAGACGCTGAAGCGGCTGCAGCAGGCAGACCCCACGCTCGCCTTCGATCTCACGCAGGTCCAGGAGCAGCTCGCAGGCGGCTTCACGCTCGACCTGCTGCTGCCGGCGCAGGCCTTGCGCATGCGGGCGGTGGCGCAGGGTGTGGTCGCTGCCGTGACCGCCGAGCTCATGCAGCCGCTGGCGCCCGGTGCCCTCGGCGCCGACCCCGTCGCCACGTTCGTCGCGCTGCTCGTCTTCGCCGTCGTTGCGCGGGCGGCTGCCGGCGCATTCCGTCGCTCCGGCGCCTGCCACGGCTGCGGCGGGCAGCTGTGCCCGCGCTGCGACGCCGCAACGCACTCGCGCGATCTCTGCGCGGCGTGCCAGAGGCTCTTCGAGCGCCCCGAGACGGTGGATCCCGAGCGCCGCGCAAGGCGCCTCGCCGAGCTCGGGCAGCGCTCCCGCCGCCTGTCGCGGGCGCGGCTCGCAGCCTGCGTGCTGCTGCCGGGCGCAGCGGGTCTGCTGTCGCAGCGGCCCTTTCTCGGTCTCGTGGGGAGCGTCGGCTTCGTGGCTGCCGTTGCCGCGTGCTTCGGACTGTTGGCGGGCCCCGCTGACCCCCTCGCCGCCGGCGCTGCAGGCGCAATCGCCTTCGGCATCGCCAGCGCCGTGTGTCTCGGCCTGTTCGCCGTCACGGTCGTCCTCGCGCTGCGTCAGCCGCCCGAGGCTGCTCAGTGAGCGTTGCGCTCCGCGGCAATCTCGAGGACTTCGGCGTGGGCGAGGTCTTTCAGCTCATCGGCCAGCAGCGGAAGACCGGCATTCTCGAGATCTCCAACGCTGCGGGCCGGATCCAGCTCCGCTTCGATGCGGGGAGCGTGGTGTCCGCCGCTCCGGTGGGCGAACAGCCCGAGGCGGCGCTCGGCGAGATGCTGGTGCGGCGTGGGACGTTGCCGCCCGAAGCGCTGGAGGATGCTCTTCTCGGGTGCACCTCCACGCTCGAGCGCCTCGGTCATCGTCTGGTCGAACGCGGACTGGTGTCGAGCGCGGACCTCGCTGCCACCGAGGAGCTGCTCACCCGCGAGACCATCTTCGACCTGCTGCGCCAGAGCGAGGGCTC
>CAYOIG010000241.1:0-2492 GCA_964403915.1 uncultured Myxococcaceae bacterium | reverse complement strand
ACCGGCGCATCGGTGAAGGCCAGCTCCTTCTTCGGGTCGTACCGAACCCAGCTCGTGGCGAAGGCGCGTCCATCGGCCGTGCGTCCGTGGACGTTCCCCGTCGCCAGCAATGCGTGCGTCTCCAGCGCCAGCTGACCCGAGTCGCAGGTCAGATCGAAGCCGCTCCGTTCGGCGTTGCCCGCAACACGGGTATGAACCCGCTCGAGGTGCACGACGTTGGCCTCCGCGTCGAGTCGGCCGCGCTCGGCTTCGACCACCATTGCAGCCGTGTCGCCGTCGCTCTGGACGAAGGTCATGCCAGTCACGGCGAGACCCGCAGCGCCGGCTCGCTCGGCGGCAACCGCCTGCGTCGCCGCGAAGCCGATCGCGGCCACCGCCGCGAGCACGGGGTAGAGACGACCTGATTTCACGGCCCGAATCCCGGGCCAGCGGACGGCCTCGAGTGCCCCACCGGGCGACGGCGGCACGTACAGGGCTGCGCAGAGCGGGCCGGGCAAATCATATGCAATAAACATACCACCGGCTTTCCCCGCCTACAATGGGGCAGATGCCGGACCCGGGCTCACGCTCGGGCTCTCAGCGAGGTCTCAGTCGGTGACGCCGAAGATCGACTTGAAGGGCTCGTGCTGCCCGATCCACCAGGCCGGCCGGAAGATCAGGTAGTCGAGCAGGACGCCGACCGGATGCACGACGTAGGCGGCGATCCGGACGGGATTGCCGGCCCGCTTGGGGTCGTAGGGAGCGTCCGCACGCGCCGGCAGGGCCATGCTGGAGATCCAGATCAGCGCCAGCAGCGCTGCCGCCGAGCGAATGGCGAAACGCCGCGCCGCGGGGCCGATCACGCTCGAAGGCGCCATGCTTCTCCCTCCCCGATTCCCCTCTGCCGTCGCCACGCGTATCGACGTGAGTCTACCGCAACCTGAGCGCGCCAGGCGGTCGTCGTCTCCCGAAAGATGCCCCTCGCTCTAGCGCAGCAGGGTCGACCACGGAGGCGTCCCTGCGTAAGATTCGCGCCCGTGAGCCCGCCCCCCCCTCCGGATCCTCACGTCGCACTCCGCGACGTCCATCTCCGCTTCGGGCGACGCGAGGTGTTCCGGGGCCTCGATGCGCGCTTCGAGCGCGGAACCATCTCCGTGCTGCTCGGCGGCAGCGGCTCGGGCAAGAGCACGCTGCTTCGCCTCGTCGGCGGACTGATTCGTCCCGACTCCGGCAGCATCCTCGTCGCCGGCGAGGAGGTCGCGGACTGCTCTGGACGCACGCTCCAGAGCGTGCGCCAGAAGCTCGGCATGATGTTCCAGGGAGGGGCGCTCCTCGATTCTCTGTCCGTCTACGACAATCTCGCGCTGCCGCTGCGGGAGCGATCGCGGCTGCCGGAGTCCGCGGTGGCGGACCGCGTGAGTCAGCAGCTCGCGGCCGTTGGCCTCGAGGGCACCGAGCGCCTTCTTCCCGGCCAGCTTTCGGGGGGCATGATCAAGCGAGCCGCGCTGGCCCGCGCGCTGATCGCCTCACCCGAGATCCTGCTCTGCGACGAGCCGTTCTCGGGCCTCGATCCCGTCACCGTGCATCGCATCGAAACACTGTTGATCGATCTCAACCGCAGTCGCGGCATGACGCTGCTCGTCGCGAGCCATCACATCCCGTCGACGCTGCGAATGGCCGACCGCCTCCTGATGCTCCTCGACGGACGCGGCATCAGCGGCACGCCCGCCGAGCTGATCACATCTGCTGACGAGCGCGTGAGCGAGTTCCTCGATGAGGGCGCGATGGCCCCCCCGAGGCGCTCTCTGCTCGCCGGAGGAGCCCCCTGATGCTCGCCGCCATCCGCAGACTCGGCCGCCGCAGCCTCGTCGTCGTCGCGGAGCACGGCCGCATCGCCCGCTTCGGCGTCGGCCTGCTGCGCGCCGCGCTCGTGCCGCCGGCCCGGCCGGGGCGCGTGATCCAGGAGATCTTCGACGTCGGCGTGCTCTCGCTCGTGATCGTCTGCATTTCAGGCGCAGCCGTGGGCATGGTGCTCGGGCTCCAGGGCTACAACACGCTGATCCGCTTCGGTGCAGAGGAATCGCTCGGCGCCGTCGTCGGCCTCTCGCTCGTGCGCGAACTCGGCCCGGTGCTCACGGGCCTGCTGGTGACGGGCCGGGCCGGCTCGGCGATGGCGGCCGAGATCGCGAGCATGGTCGCCACGGAGCAGCTCGACGGCCTGCGCATGATGTCGATCGACCCCGTCCACCTGGTCGCCATGCCGAAGGCGCTGGCCATGGTCCTGGCGATGCCGCTGCTCTCGGCCCTTTTCACGGTCTGCGGCATCTTCGGCGGCTACGTGGCCGGCGTGCGAATCCTCGGTGTCGACTCCGGCACGTATTTCTCGAGCCTGGAGAGCGCGGTGGAGTTCAGCGACGACGTCTCCGGCAGCCTGCTCAAGGCGTGCATCTTCGGGATCATCGTCGGTCTGATCGCGACGTACCGGGGCTATACGAGCGCACCGACGTCGGCGG
>CAYOIG010000240.1:0-6451 GCA_964403915.1 uncultured Myxococcaceae bacterium | reverse complement strand
GTTCCAACCAGGACGATCGTGTCGCGGAAGCGCGAGGGGTCGGCGCTTCCGGCGAGCACTTCTCCGAACGAGATCGAAGGCAGCGCGCCCGCGCCCATGCGGAAGTCCCGGAGGATCTGGTAGCCGCCGTCGTCGGCGCCGACGTAGCCGCCGTCGTCGCCGAGAAACCGCGTCAGCGTCCCGCGGCCGAGTCGCAGCGCACGGCGTGGATCGGATCCAGTCGTCTCGAATGGTGCCGGAGTCACGGGCTCTGTCTCGCGCGCGAGGTAGGCCAGGGCGAGTCGGAAGCCGAGGGCGAGATGCGGGACGCCGTCCTCGTCCCAGGCGTAGAGGAGCGCGCGACGCACGTGATGGTCTGGATCCACGACGAGATCGCTGAAGCCCACCTGCTGGCGCTGCCGGACGAAGGAGGGCGGCGCCACCTGGACTCCGTCCGCATCGGGGAGCTTGTCCGCCCAGACCAGCTCAGGATGCGTCGCAGTGAGCGAGGCCAGCGCCTCATGACCCTCGCCGATTGGATGGTCGCGATACAGGTCGACGCCGACCGCGCGAGGGCCACCCGCGAAGATTCTGACGAGGGCCGCCGCCAGCAGGTGGTCGGCGATGGGGTAGCCGTAGCGCTGGATGTCGTCCTCGCCGATGCGGACGATCAGGATGGGCGGGTGCCACTCGTCCGGGAACATTCGCGAGAACGCGAGGCGGGAGGCGAGGGCTGCGTCGTGGGCCGCGAGCTCGAGCGGGGCGAGGCGGCCGGAGGCTTCGATTCCGAAGAGCAGCGCGCAGGCGGCCAGGCCGCACACGCCCGCGAGCAGCGCGTGTTCGCGCCGCTCGTCCGGAGCCGCGGTACGGGCGTGCGGCGCCACGCGTGCCTCTCAGAGCCAGCTGCTGATCAGCAGGAAGGGAGACCAGAAGCCGGGATGCGCGGTCTTCTGCGAGGCGAGGAGCTTCGCCTGCGCGCGCCGCAGCGCCTCGGCTCGCGACACCGCGGGATCGGCGAGCGCGGCGTAGAAGGCCGTTACGAGCTCCGCGGTGGCGTCGTCTTCCACCTGCCACAGGCTGCCGAGAGCGCTGCGCGCACCGGCCTTCACTGCGATGCCGGCAAGGCCGAGAGCCGAGCGGGCATCGCCCGCCGCCGTCTCGCACGCCGTCAGGGACAGCAGCTCGATGGGCCGCTCTCGGAATCGAGTCTCGCCGATCGCTTCCTCGAGCTGGTTCATCGACAGGCGCCCGTCGCCCGCGAGCAGGAAGCTGTGGTTCGCATCGCCCGCGAACTGCCCGTGCGAGGCGATGTGTACGACGGTGTAGGGCTCCTCTTCGAGAATCCGCACGAGGCCCTCCACCCGGAAGTCGTCGTCGAGGAGGACGCGCCCCCCGAAGCTCCGGCCGACCTCCTCCAGCTCGCGGCGAACGGCCGGGAGCGCCGCGAAACCCTCGCGCGGCTGCGAGAGCCCGGCGAGGAGGAGCTTCGGGCGGCGGCGGTCGATCGGGCGCGGGTCCGTGAGCGAGAGTCCGGGCGAAGTGGCGAGTGCGAAGCGTTCCATGAGGAAGCGCTGCCCGTCGTGCAGGGCCGCGAGCGGGATGGTGCGCAGCAGGCCGTCGGGGACGAAGACCAGCGTATCTACCGAGGCGCCTTCGAGGAGTGGCGCCACGGGCGCGATGAGGCGCGCGTAGAGCGCCTGCGCGTGCGGAATGTATTCACGCGTGCTCCGTTTCTCGAGACTCGCGCGCAGCGCGCGTACCTCGCCGGCGAGCGTCTTCGACGACACGTCGACTCGAACGCGCTGCAACCCCGTGGGAAGACTGAGGAGCAAGTCGAGCTCGTCCGGCAGCACGATCGGATAGAGCACCGCCGCGCTGGCCGAGACCTCTTCGAGGGGGTGAGTCCGCGCCTCGAGCTCCTCGACGCAGCCGTCGCGGTAGTAGTCGCGAAGCTCGGCCGTCTTGAGCTGCTCGACCGTATCGCGCGCATGCCGTAGCAGGGCCTGCGCGAGATCCCCTCCGGCAGCATCGGAGGCGTCGAGGAGCAGCTGCGCGAGCAATTGGTAGACGGGCGCGACCTGCTCCTCGAATCGCGCCCCGGCGCCGCTCGCTGCGTCGATGGCGGGGCGGTGCGAACGCAGCACGTTCACGGCCTGCTCGAGCGATGCGATCGCGAGGTCGTTCCGACCGGCCCGGTGGTGGAGGCGGCCGAGCTGCCAGTGCCACAGATAGAGCGACTCCGGCGCTCCCGCGCTCTGCGCGCCGAGGAGCGCGCGGCGCGTCATCTCGAGCGCGTCGGCGTCGCGGGCGTGGTCCTCGTAGAGCGCGCCGAGAACCCCCGCCGCAAAGGAGGCGGAGCGGGCGTCGCCGGCAGCGATCGCCTCGCGCTCGGCGGCGACGAGCATGGCGTGCGCCGCGATGGCGGTTTGCGCGGCCTCGGGAGAGGCGGAGCGGGTGAGCTGCGCCAGGGTGCGTCCAACACGCAATCGCGCCTGTGCGCGGGCGCGAGAGGGCGCGATGGTATCGAAGCGCCGCGCAGCCGCGAGCGCGAGAGCATTCGCCTCGTCGCGCCTTCCCGCGCCCGCGGCGACGATCGCTGCATTGGCCTCGGCCTGCGACGCGAGGAGCGGGTCGCCGGCGCGCTCGGCGAGGGGGGCGGCTTCGGCGTAGGCGGCGAGCGCGGCGTCGACGCGGCCCTGGTCGCCGTGAAGGTTGCCGAGGCTCACGAGGAGTGCCGCGAGCAGCGCCGTCTCGTCGGTCGACCGTGCGAGCGCCACGGCGTCGCCGAAGGTCGCCTGCGCCGCGTCGCTTGCGCCGGCCGTGTGCTCCAGCTTCGCGCGCGTCCCGAGGATAGAGGCGAGGCGAGCCGGGCTCCCCGCCGTGCGTGCGAGCTCCTCCGCGCGTAGGAGATGGCCGCGCGCCTGCTCGAAGTTCCGCAGCGCGCCCTCTGCGTCGGCGAGCTCGCGCAGCGCCGCGCTCTCGGCGAAGTCGTCATCCGCCGCGTCGCAGGCGGCGGCCGCACGAGCGAAGGCCGCGCGTGCGGCCGCCGGGTCGTCGGCCCGGATTGCGTCCCGGCCGATCGCGAGGTCCGGCGAGAGGCAGTCGCCGGAAGCGACGCCCGGAGCGACGAGGAGGGCCAGGATCAGGGCCGCAGCGCGCACGCGGGGATTGTACGGCCGCGGGGCGGCGCGGTCACTCGCCCCGTGTCGTCGCGCTCACCGGCAGTCGGTTGATCTCGGTGAGGAGCTGGACCACGCGGATCATGTGCGACGAGAAGATGGGCTTGCCGCTCGTGAGGATCGCGACCGAGATCTGCCGGGTCGGATCAGCCCAGCCGAAGATGTTCGTGAAGCCGAGGTGTCCGAAGGCTCTCGGCGTATTCGGTCCGAAGATCCCGAAGGGTCGGTCGCCGAGCATGAGGCCGCTGCCGTAGCGCAGCGGGATGAGGAGCGTGAGATCGATCTCGCGATAGCTCTGTTCGTTCGTCGCGTGGCGCACCGTGCGCGGATCGAAGACCCGCACGCCCCCGAGCTCTCCCTCGCGCAGCAGGCACTCGTAGAAGGCGCACAGCTCCCAGGCGTTCGAGACGACGTTGGCCGAGGGCACGATGCCCGTGAGGAACCGAGGGTCGCTCGCAACGGCCACGAGATCGGGGATGTCGGCGCCGAGTGCGCGCCGCAGCAGCGTCGAGACCGGCGGCAGCGCGGGCGGGCCCGTCACCGCGTCACGGGCCACCTGCGAGAGCTCCTCGGGGCGAACGCCATAGCGGAGCCAGCGAAATCCCAGCGGCCGGCAGATTTCGCGCTCGAGCACGGTGGCGATGTCGTCACCGGTTGCGCGCCGCACCACCTCGGCCAGCACGAAGCCGCCGCTCACGGCGTGATACTGCACCAAGGCGCCCGGCCGCGACGTGCGCGGCATCCGCGCCAGGACCTCGATCACCTTCTCCGGAGATCCGAGCAGCTCGAGATCCATCACCTCGGGCGGGAGGTTCGGGATGCCCGCGCGATGCGTGAGCACGTGGTGGATCGTGATCCAGCGCTTGCCCTCGCGGTCGAACTCGGGCACGTAGTCGCAGACGCGGTCTTCGAGATGGAAGGCGCGAAGCTCGTCGAGCTTGTGGACGACCATGGCCGTCACGGCCTTCGCCGCCGAATACAGGGTGAAGGGCGTGTCGAGACCGACCACCTGCTTCGGCGCATCGATCGGGTCGCCCGGCGCGTTGCCGAAGCGGTGGCCGATCGCCCGGTGCAGAATCGGGACGCCGTTGCGGCGGATGCAGACCTGGATCGCGGGATGGACGCCCGTGCGATACAGCGCCTCTACGGCGTGCCAGATGCGCTCGACCGTGGCGCGCGGCGTGTGGGCCTCGCGCGGGCTCTCTTCGCCGTCGATCGTCGTCACGGCGCAGAGATCGTCGGGCACCCGGCAGCGGGCCAGGCAGGGGAGGGGAGCGCGTGTCAGGAGCTGCAGCAGGTCCATGGGGGGATGGATCGGTCCGACGGGCGGGGCCGCTTGAAGGTCAGGGTCTCACGACCGCGACGGTGGATTGGGAGAGATCGATCACTCGGCGCGCCACGCGCAGCACGTCGTCGCGGCTCACGGAGAGCACGCGCTCGACGTAGGAGCGGTCGGCGTCGGCGCCGAGGCCGTACAGGGCGTCGAGCGACAGATGCGCAGCGCGCACGGAGCTTCGCTGCAAGTCGATCTCGAAGTTGCCGGCGAGGTAGCGTTTTGCCCGCAGCAGCTCGCCTTCCGCAGGAGGCGCCTCGAGCAGGCGCTCGAGCTCGGTCTGCATCGAGCGCTCGGCCTCCTCGAGCTTCTCCGGCGCGGTGCCGATGTAGACCGCGAAGAAGCCCGGCGCGAAGGCCTCGACGTTGGCCGCGTTCACGGCGTAGGCGAGACCCTTGCGATCGCGCAGCTCGAGGAAGAGCCGCCCGCCCTGGCCGGCGAGGATCTGGGAGATCAGCTCGAGCGCGAAGCGATCGTCGTCGCGGACGGAGAGGCCGCGAAAGCCGATCACGAGATGCGCCTGCTCGCGCGCCTTGCGCTGCTCCACGCGGACGGGCTCGCCGCGCGGCGGATCGAGGGCCGGCGCCGGGGCCACGAAGGTGCCGCCCGGCAGCTCCGCGAGTAGACCCGAGAGGCGTGCGGCGAGATCGTCGGGATCGACGTCGCCGGCGACGCCGATCACGAGATTCTCGGCCTGAACGAGCCGCCCGTAGTGCGCGGCGAGCTGCCCGGCGTCGAAGCCCTGTACGGCCTCCACCCGGCCGCGCAGCGGATGGCGATAGGGATGAGACGGGTAGAGGGCGCCGAGGAAGAGGTCGAAGACCTTCTCCCCGAGGCGATCCTCTCGGCGCGCGAGGGCGGCGAGTGTTTCGCGCCGTTCGCGTTCGATCTCCTCTTCGTCGAAGCCGGGCCGCAGCAGCACCTCGGCAAAGAGATCGAGCGCCGGCGCGAGCTGCTCGCGCGTGCAGTCGAGCGTCAGGCCGAGACTGCTCCGGCCCGAGAAGCCGTCGATGTCGGCAGCGAGCCCCTCGATGCTGCGTGCGAGGTCGAGGGCCGAGCGCAGCTCGGTGCCGCGAAGCCACATGGAGGCGAGAAAGCTCGTGAGGCCGGCGCTGGCCTCGTCCTCGGCGAGCAGCCCTCCGAGACCCGCCGCCCGCAGCGACACCACGGGGACGTCGCGCCGCGGCACCACGTGCAGCCGCGCGCCGCAGGCGAGACGATGGCTCACGAGATCGGGCGCCAGGGACGGGAGCCGCGACGGCGGCGCGAAGCTGCGTGCGGCGGCTTCGAAGCCCCGCGTGACGGCCCCCTCGACCCGCGCGCGGTCGAAGACGACGGCTACCCCCTCGGGCAGCACGGCGCCGACGGTGAGGGCGCTCTCGCCGAGGTGCACGCGCGCTACGCGCAGCAGATCGTCAGGCGTCGCCCGCCGGATCGCGTCGAGATAGCGCGTCTCGCCCAGAGGGTCGCCCGCCAGCAGCGCGAAGCTTCCGATCTTGCGCGCGACACCGGAGACGCTCTCGCGCTCGAAGTGCTCGCTCGCGAGAAAGTTGACCCGCGCGCGCTCGAGCTCGTCGGTGGCGACGGCCCCGCGGCGCACGCGCTCGATCTCGCAGACGACGGCCTCGAGAGCCGCCTCCGCCTGCTCCGCTCCGGTCTCGAGGCTCGCGGCGAACAGGCCCGCGTCGAGGGGCGTGTAGGCCGAGGCGTCGATGCGATCGACGAGTCCGCCGTGCTCTTTCACGCGCTGCACGAGGCGACTGCTCTCGCCGCCGCCGAGCACGTAGCCGAGCAGATCGAGCAGGGGCGCGTCGGGATGGGCGAAGCCCGGTACGGGCCACACCAGCTCGAGACTCGCGCGCTCGAAGGGCCGGCGTAGCAGGGTGTCGCGAAGCCCCTGCTGCGCAGGCTCCGCCGGGCGCCTGCGCCGGGCGCCGGTGGGCTTCGCGTCGGCGAAGGC
>CAYOIG010000239.1:0-5906 GCA_964403915.1 uncultured Myxococcaceae bacterium | reverse complement strand
TCCTGAGCCAGGGCCGCGTGGGGCCGCTCCGGGTCGAGTACCGGGTCTTCGAGGTCCGGTAGGAGCGTCAGGGCCTCGCGGCCGCAGCTGCGCGAGGCCGCACGCGGCGAGCGGGCTGGCCGCACCCGAGCGCTGGCCTTGCGCGCGCTGATAATCGATGTTACTAACAATATCGAAATGAAGCGCTGGATCGACATGCTGGCCGCGCTCGGCCAGGAGGCCCGCCTCGAGATCTTCCGGCTGCTGGTCCGCGCCGGCCCGGACGGTCGCTGCGTCGAGGAGATCCGAGACGAGGTCGAGATACCCGGCTCGACGCTCTCGCACCATCTCGACACGCTCACCCGCTGCGGGCTGCTCTCGGCGCGACGGGACGGTCGCTTCATCCACTACGCCGTCGACTGGCCGCAGGCGACCGCGCTTCTGCACTTTCTCGTCGAGGACTGCTGCGCACGGCCGGGCGACTGCGCCACCGCGTCACCGCCGGCGAAGCGCTCCAACCCTTCCACTGCGCGCCAGGCCAGGAGAAGATGACGATGAGATCCGAGTCCGACCGCGTTCACGAGATCGTCCGGGACCGCTATGCCCGCATCGCCCGGGAGGGCATGGCCGTCCCCGAAGCAGGGTGTCGCGGCCCGGCGCCGGCCGAGGTGGCCCGGCAGATCGGCTACGACGGCGACGCCGTCGCGGCTGCGCCCGAGGGCGCCAACCTCGGCCTCGGCTGCGGCGCGCCGCTCGCTGCGGCCGCCCTGCGGCCGGGGGAGACGGTCCTCGATCTGGGCTCCGGCGCCGGCTTCGATGCCTTCCTCGCAGCACGTGAGGTCGGACCCACGGGCCGGGTGATCGGGGTCGACATGACGCCCGAGATGCTCGAGCGGGCGCGGGCGAATGCGAAGAGCATTGGGTGCGACAACGTCGAGTTCCGCGCCGGGCAGATCGAGGCGCTGCCGGTCGCGGATGCGTCGGTCGATGCGATCATCTCCAACTGCGTCGTGAATCTGGTGCCCGACAAGGCAGCCGTGTATCGCGAGGCGGCGCGCGTGCTCCGCCCGGGCGGGCGCGTCGTGGTGAGCGACGTTGTCCTCGACGCGCCGCTGCCGGAGGCGATCGCGGCGAGCGTTGCTGCGCTCACGGGATGCGTGGCGGGTGCGGCGATGCGCGATGCCTACCTGCGAACGATCGCACAGGCCGGGCTCATCGACGTCGAGATCGTCGTCGATCGGAGCTTCGGAGACGTGGCGCTTCCAATGGCGCCCGAAGCGCTGCTGCGCGAGGCCGAGGCGGCGGGCGTCGACCTCGCGGCCGTGGCGCAGAGCGTGCGCTCGCTCACGATCCGGGCCCGCAAGCCGGGGTAGGCGCGGGCGTCATGGCGCAGCGCGATCCGGCGGCGTGTCACCGTCCACCTCGGCTTCGAGCACGATCACCTCGAAGCGCCCCGGAAGGGCGATGCCACGCCGCTCGATCCGCTGCTCCCCGGCCCGCAACTCCACCACGAACGGCACCGCACGCACGTTCTCCCGGCAGCGCTCGGGCGCGTCGACACCGACGCGCACGCTGCCCCGGCGCCGGTGCTCGAAGACGATGGTCTCGACACGCGGCGCGGGAGCCTCGCAGCGCACGTCGGCGAGCAGCTCGCCGCCGGTCGTCGAAGGTGAGTTTCCGAAGTAGACGGTCTCGTGGCCGGCGTCGGTGACGTAGAGGTCGAGATCGGCGTCGGCGCCGAAGGCGAGCCGCACCACGAGCGCGCCGGGCGCAGCCCGTTCGGGAGGCGCCGCGAGCACCTGCGCCAGGGCCGTTTGCTCTGCTGCGAGGGCCTCGGGAGACGGGCCGGACGAGGCGCAGGCGAGCGCCAGCGCGCAGGCGAGCAGCAGGATCGATCGGCCCATTCCTCTCCTCCGGTGCGGCCTTGCCGGGGCGCAGACGATCGGGGACGCTGCCCGTCGTCGCCGGCATTCTCGCAGCTTCCTGCGCCCTTCGTCACGAGGAGAGCACGCCATGCGTCCGGGAATCCCCGCCTTCCTGCTCTGTCTCGCCAGCGCCTCGCTCGTGGCCGGCCGCGCCGAGGCGGGGCGCTTCGCGGGCCGTGTCCACGATGCCGCCGGCTCCCCGCTCGCGGGGGCCATGCTGAGCTTCTCGCACGGCAGCCCGCGTCACGTGGTGACGGTCACCACCGACGAGGCCGGAGCCTACCGCTCTCCGGAGCTCGCGGGCCCTTCTCCCTGGGCGCTCCGGGTGCGCAAGCCCCTCTGGCGCGACGTGCAGCGCGAGGGCGAGGCGCTGCCGGCGCAGGGCGAGCGGCGCGTCGACATCACGCTCGAGCGCGAGACCGACCCCGCCGAGATCACGGCGCACCTTCCCGCCAATCGCTGGCTCTCGCTCGTGCTGGGACGCATCGACGATGACGCGCAGCGCGAAGAGTTCGTTCGCCAGTGTACGTACTGCCACCAGCAGGGCAGTCGCTTCACACGCCTGCCGCGCACGGAAGAAAACTGGGAGAAGGTGCTCTCGCTCATGGCGCGCATGGGCGGCATGCTCCACCCCGATCTTCGCGCAAAGCTCCCCGCGCTCTTTAGCGACGCCTACGATCCGAAGACCGCGGTGCCTGCGCTCATGGCACGGCTCGGCGAGCCTGGCTTCGTGCCCGAGATCCCGCCGGCCGCGCGCAGCGCCGTGATCGAGGAGTGGGAGATGGGGATCGCCGCGTCGATGCAGCACGACGTCGCGGTGCATCCCGACGGCTCGCTGTGGAGTGTCGATCAGCTCCAGGATCGGCTCACGCGGCTCGACCCGGCCGTTCCCGGCGGCGCGCGCGAGGTCTACGAGGTGCCGCGCGGCGATCTGCCCCTCGGCGGCTTCACGGGCGGCCGCGCCGTGCTGCCGCCCAACGCGAATGCCCACGTGGGCCCGCATTCGCTGCAGATGGCGCCCGACGGCACGGTCTGGCTGACGCTCTCCTTCGGCAACCAGATCGCGGGCTTCGACCCGAAGACGAAGCAGTGGGAGCTGCATCCGCTCGAGGAGGGGCTCTACCCGCATACGCTGCGTTTCGATGCGAAGGGGCGCATCTGGTTCAGCGTCGCCGTCTCGAATCATCTCGGCATGCTCGATCGGAAGACCGGCAAGGTGACGACCATCCGACTGCCGGCCGCATCCTGGCAGCAGGATCTTGCCCTGCGCGCGCTGCCGGCCTTTTTTTGGCTCGCTCGTCACGTCGACCTCGGCGAGGTGCCGGTGGGGGAGGGCGCCCAGCTCCCGGTGCCCTATGGCGTGGACGTCGCACCCGATGGCGGCATCTGGTTCAGCCAGCTGAATCTCCACCGCATCGGCCGCATCGATCCCGAGACCCTGGCCGTCGAGATGATCGACACTCCCTTCACAGGGCCGCGGCGGCTGCGCTTCGATTCGAAGGGGCGGCTGTGGATCCCCGGCTTCTCCTCGGACCTGGTGGCCCGCTTCGATCCGAAGACGCGGACGTTCGAGACGTGGCGGCTGCCGACGGTGCCGGCCGGCAGCGAGACCCCGTATGCGCTGAACGTCGATCGCAACACCGACACCGTTTGGATCTGCGGCACGGGCAGTGACTCGCTGCTGCGCTTCGATCCCGAGACGGAGACGTTCCTCACGCTCCCGCTGCCCACTCGCGTCACCTTCACGCGCGAGATCGACTTCGACGCCGAAGGGCGGGTCTGGACCTCCAACTCCAATCTTCCCACCTGGCAGGTGGAGGGTGCCTATCCGCGCGTCCTGCGCGTGGACTGGAAGGCGCCGGTTGCCACGGCGGATGCCCGGGACACGCAGCCGTAGCGGCGCGAGCGCCCGCATGACGACGCGAACGGATGCGGCCGTCTGCATGCTCTGCGAGGCCCTCTGTGGCCTCGAGGTCGAGCACGACGGCCGGCGGGTGCTGCGCGTCGGCGGCGACGCGCAGGACGCCTTCAGCCGTGGTCACGTCTGCCCGAAAGGCGTGGCCCTCGCCGACGTGCAGAACGACCCGGACCGTCTGCGCCGGCCACTGCTGCGCGACGCAGGCACGTGGAAGGAGATCGGCTGGGAGGAGGCGCTGGACCGTGCGGCGACGGGTCTCGCGGCCGTGCAGGCGCGACACGGTCTCGGTGCCGTGGCCCTCTACGCCGGCAACCCCACCGCGCACAGCCCCGGCGCTCTCTTCTTCGGACAGATGCTCGGCGATGCCCTCGGCACGCGCAGTCGCTTTTCGACGATCTCGATGGATGGCCTTCCGCGCCAGCTCGCCTCGTTCGCTCTCTACGGCAACCAGGCGCTGGCGCCGGTGCCGGATCTCGATCGCACGCATCACCTGCTGCTGCTCGGCGCCAACCCTGCCGTCTCGAACGGAAGCGCAATGGCGACGCCGGACGTCGTCCGGCGGCTGCGCGATCTGCGCGCACGCGGTGGGCGCCTCGTCGTAATCGACCCGCGCCGGACCGAGACGGCGGCGCTCTCGGACGAGCACCACTTCATCCGGCCCGGTGCCGATGCGCTGCTGCTGGCGGCTCTGCTCCACGTGCTGTTCGCGGAGAGACTCGTGCGACCCGGTGCGCTCGCACCGCGCCTCGAAGGACTCGAGGACGTGCGCACGCTCGTTGCAGCGTTCGCGCCGCAGCGCGTGGCGTCGCAGGTCGGCATCGAGGCCGGCGTGATCGTGCGGCTGGCGCGCGTGTTCGCCGCGGCGCCGAGTGCAGCCTGCTACGGGCGCCTCGGCACCTGCGCGCAGGAGTTTGGGACGCTCGCGAGCTGGCTGATCGACGTCGTCAACCTCGCGACCGGAAACCTCGATCGTGAGGGCGGCGCGATGTTCGCGACGCCCGCGGTGGATCTGCCCACGCTCGCACGCTGGTTCGGTCTCGCGGGCGATCTCGGACGCTGGCGCAGCCGGGTTCGTGGCCTTCCCGAGTTCGGCGGCGAGCTGCCCGTGGCGGCGTTCGCCGAGGAGATCGAGACGCCGGGGCCGGGCCGGATTCGTGCGCTCGTGACCCACGCGGGCAATCCAGCCCTCTCGCTGCCGAACGGCCGCCGCGTTCGCCGCGCCCTCGAATCGCTAGAGTTCATGGTGTCGATCGACATCTACCGCAACGAGACCACGCGGCATGCGGATCTCATCCTGCCGCCGACCTTCGGGCTCGAGCGCGATCATTACCCGCTGATCGGGCACGCCGTGGCGATCCGCAACACGGCACACTACGCGCGGGCCGTGCTCGAGAAGCCGCCGGGCAGCCTGCACGACTGGGAGATCCTGCTCGGCCTCGCCGAGCGCGTGGGCCGTGCGCGTGGAGGCCTCGAGGGCGTGAAGGGCTGGCTGCGCGGGAGGCTCGGCCGTGCGCTGCCGCCGCGCCGGCTGCTCGCGCTGCTGCTGCGCCTCGGGCCGCACCGCCTCTCGCTCGGCCGTCTCGAGGGCGCGCCCCATGGCCTCGACCTTGGTCTGCTCGAGCCGCGGCTCGAACGCCTCCTCGGCCGTCGCCGCATCCCGGTGGTGCCGGGGTGGATGCGCGCCGACTGGCCGAGGCTCGAAGCGCGTCTCGACGCCCCGGTTCGCGCTGCGCAGGCCGATCTCGTGCTCGTGAGCCGCAGGACGCTGCGCGGCAACAACTCCTGGATGCACAACAGCGAGCGTCTCGTGGCCGGCGCCGAGAGCTGCGTGCTGCACGTGAGCCGGGAGGACGCGGCGGCGCGCGGCCTCGCGTCCGGCCAGCGCGTCGCAGTGCGCTCTGCCACGGGAGAAATCTGCGTTCCGTTGCACGTCACCGACGAGATGATGCCGGGCGTCGTCTCGCTGCCGCACGGCTGGGGACACGGCGAGCCCGGCACGGCGCTCGGTGTGGCGAACGCCCACCCCGGCGCGAGCGTCAACGACCTCACCGAGGACGCCCGTGTCGACGCCCTCTCCGGCACGG